>CAZSBW010000031.1:10222-15488 GCA_964604815.1 uncultured Salinivenus sp.
AACCGTGCATTGCTATCAGCGGAGATCGTCTTTAGAAACCCATTCACGTATCAGTAAAACCCGGACCGGCACAGCTTCCGTCCCCTGTTCCCGCTTCTCAGTTATACCGTTTCCCGTTCGAAATGCCTGCTTGCGAAAGAAGAACGCGTACCTGGATGATTGGACGTCCCTCCTCGTAACATTCTAACGTTCCAACGTCTTACGATGGAACGTTTCGGTGAGACTCCGCTCCTCCGGGAGCTCCCCTTTCCAGCATGCAGACACGATCTGATGGATTCCGTACTATATCCATCCCTCTCCGAAGAAGAACGGCGCGACCAGGGCCGCCAGCACAAATACAGACAGCACCCAGAGAACGGGCGGACCCAGGTAATACGTGAACGAGGAGCCGATGAATCCCCCAACCACAAAGATCACCCATTCTCGGATTCGGCGCTCCTGATACCGTCCCTCTACGTCTTCCGATTCGTCGTTTTCGTCTGTCATTGCGGAGTAGAAAAATCTGGTCAGAGAAAAGCACGGAGATGTACCGGTCTTTGTCCTGTACCGGGCGTATTCGGGCGCGTTCTCGGCTCGACCGCCCCGCTTACTCGGCCGCGAGATTATACTTTTCGAGCACGTCCTGCCAGCTGGCCTGGTTGATGCGGCGGACGAGGAGCGGATCAATCTGCTCCCGCAAATCGCTTCCGCGCGGCATCAGAAAGCTGCGGTATTGCTTGTTGAACGTCACGGGAAGCAACTGCACGTCGCCACTCACCTGATCGGTATCGATGAGGTAGCGCATGACGGGACGGTCGTACACGAGCGCGTCCACCTCCCCGTTAGCCACGGCCCGGAGGGCCGCCGCCGGCGTCTTGTACTCGTGCGACGGGGAAATGTCGTGGGCCACGAGAAAATCCTTTGTGCTCGACGCCCCGACGGTGCCGAGGCGCTCGACGGTCGTGAGGTCGTTGAGCCGGTCGATCTTGGCCGCCAGCGTGTTGACGGTAAGGGTCGACGCGATGGTGGCCGTAAAGCTCGACACGATAATGACGGCCGTAAACATCCAAACGACGGCAATCGTCCGTCCCGTTTCGGTTTTGGGCGTCTTGTCGCCGTACCCGACGGTTGTCATGGTGACGGCCGCCCACCAGAGCCCGTCGAGGAGTCCGCGCAGGCCCGGCCGGAACTGGAAGTGATTGTGCCGGCGCTCTACCGCCCACAGAATCGTCCCGAAGAAGAGCAGGACGCCAAAAAGCAGGAGGATGATCTTGAGAAAGTCGAGCGAGAAAAAGTTTTGGAGGAAGGCCTGAAACTGGCTGCGGGTGACAGAGGTCGTCGCGACGCCCACGCTGGAGATGAAAAACGGCTGGGACACGTCGAACATGTTGAGCCGAACGCTGCTGACGTACATGGGATTGATGGCAATGTCGATCTCCTCAAAATCCAGCGCCCGCACCATCCCGGGCAGGTCGCTGTAGCGGACGTACTCGTACTCGATATCCATCGACTGGGCCACGTCCTCCCAGAGGTCGACACAGAGCCCCGCAAACTGTCCCTGTTCGGTCTTGATGACGAAGGGCGGGAAGGGGTGCACGCCGACACGGACCGGCTTCCGGTCCGGCTGGCGGGAGGCGTTCTCTTGCTCCTGGGCCACGGCGGGGACCGCGCCCAACAACAGAACGGCAAGCACGACGGCGGACCAGCGACGGATCATGGGACATCGGAGGAAGACGATTCGTGCGAGGGGGCGAGCGGTTCGCGAACCGTAGCGGCCAGGTAGTCGGCCAGCAGTTGCGCGGTCATTCGGTCGTTTTCGTCGAAGGCATGCGGAACGGGGCCGTGGGCGACGAGAACCAGCTGCTGCACGCCCGGCAACTCGAACGGCACACACAGCAGGGAGGGCGCCCGGACGTCGTCGGCCGAGTGGACGTACCGGGTGTGCTCGCGCCGAAAGTCGTCGATGTGGACCGGCTCGCGGTGGAAGAGCGACCAGACTGGCACTTTCGTCCGGTCGTCGAAGTCCTCGCGCCGGTGAACGCGTTCGTTCCGATCGGCATCGTAGCCCCCGTACCACATCTCGTCGTCGCGGTGGTATCCAAATTCGAGGGCTTCGATGCTCTCAACCGATTCGACCAGCCGAGGGAGCACGTCGAACACGTCCGTCCAGGTTGCCCCCGGAGGCAGTTCCCGGAGAAACGTGTGCAGGGCTTCGAGGTGGGCTTCAGTCGCCTCCAGCGCCTCCGTCTTTTCCTCGATGGCCTCCCGCTGCTGTTCGAGGGCCTGCTCCTGTTCCTCCAGGAGGGTCTCCCGCTCAGTCAGGGTGTCCTCAAGCTCCTCGATGCGCTCGCGGCGGCGCCGGCTGAAGTACCAGGCCAGATAGCCCAGAACCCCTGTTCCCGCAAGTCCCATCAGCACGTACGCCCACCCCGTCCGGTACCACACCGGACGGACGTGGACGGGGACGCGCAGCGGAGCGCTCCAGCGATACCCGCTTCCCTTCTTCGCCCGCAGTTCGAGGTGGTACTCCCCGATCGGAAGACGCTGAAGCTCGATCGTGCTGGCGGACAGTGGGTCGCTCCACGTCGTGTCGTGGCCGCCGGTGAGGCGATACTGGTACGTGAGGGCGTCGCCCGGAAACGCGAGCGTCGTGTATCGGAGAGCAAACGACGATTGGGCCCGCAGCGAGAGGCGTTCGGGCGTCTGTACGGGAGACCCGTTGACGTCGGCGGAGAGCAGCAGGGGCGTGGGCGTGGACTTGGGCGAGGGGCGCTGCCGGCGAGAGTGGACCGTTCCCTCGGCCGTCCCAATCCAGAGGCGTCCCTGCTCGTCGGTGCGAAGCGTGCGGTAGATGGTCACCTTCGTGGGGAGGCCGGCGGTCTCGTCGAACCGAACGACGGTGCCGTTCCGGTAATGGAGCAGGCCTTCCGTGTCGGTGGCCAGCCAGACACTACCGTCGGCCGTGACCTCTACCGATCGAATTTCCGTCGTCGTATACCGCCCGAGATCCACCCGCTCGATCTGCTCCAGGTTGTAGCGCAGCAGGCCGTCGGTGGTGGCCAGCCACACGACGCCGTCCGCGTCGACGGCGAGGTCGTGGGCCTCGAATCGCTGGCTCGGCGAAAAGGGCAGCGGAAGACTCAAATTGATAAACCGGTCCCGGTCCGGCTGGTAGCGGAGCAGGTACGCGTCCGGCCCGATGCCGGCGGCGTAGAACTGAGCGTGCGGGCCCTCCTCCAGCGCCAGAATTCGGTTTTCTACGCCTCGGTCGGCCCCGTAGAATGTCATGGTGCCGTCGGCATTCACCTTGCTCACGCCTTTGAGCGGCTGGTCTTCGGGGGCCTGGCAGAACCAGAGGTTGCCGCGCCGATCGCCCGCTAGGTAGAAGATGCTGGTTCCGCGGTCGGAGTAGTCGAACGTGCGCACGGTCCGGCCGTCGGTGCTCGCCAGCAGTTGGCCGGTCGCCGTGCCCATCCAGAGCGTGTCCCTGACGGACGCGATGCTCGTGATGAGGCTCTCTTCGGAGGCGGGGAGGCGACGCGTGGCGGCCATCCGCCCGTCCCGAAGCTCGACCTCGTAAACGTCCCCGAACGACACGAGGACGCGCCCGTCGTCCGGATAGAGCGAAAGCGTGTTGTTGGGGGTAAGGCCGGGGACCCCGGTAAAGAAGCGGGACCGGAGCAGCCCCAATCCCTGAGCGCTGCTCACCCAGAGGGGCCCGTCCGGAACCGCGTAGAGGTGGCGAATATTCCGGAACGGAAGGTCCTCGACCCGGTGCGGGTCGTTGGAGCCGAACACCGCTCGCATCTCCAGACCGTCGCGTTCCGCGTCGGCCCGGAAGAGCCCGCTGTTCTTCGTTCCCAGAAGAAGCCCGTCCGCATCGACGGCCAGGTGGGTGACCGTTCGTCCCTCCGTCGAGAGGAGCCGCGGCCGCTCTAGCGTCCCCTCCGTCGACACCTGGGCCCCCAGGAGGCCCGTGCCCGCCATCCACAGCGTGTCGCCCCGGATCTGAAGGTTGTGGACGCGCTCGGGCCGTCGGGGAAGGGAGACCCGCTCGAAGCGTTCCGCGTCGGGCCGGTATCGAAGGAGCAGGCCCGTACTGGCGGCCATCCAGAGGCGTCCCTGAGCGTCGTTGGCAAAGAAAAACCGGGAATCGGACGTGCCGGTCGTGTAGCGCTCGTCGAAGCCGAACCGGCGGAGACGACCCCCCTTCCACCGGCTGACCGATCCATTTGGCTGGCTGATCCACAGGCGTCCCCGCGCGTCATAGTGAAGGCCATTGGGATAGACGACGGTGCTGTCCGTGGGGCGAGGATGGGCCGGGACGACCCGACGGATCGAAGCGGTGTCCCGTTCCGGATCGACAGTGTGGACCCCGGCGTCGGTGGCCACCAGAAGGCCTCCGTCGGGCCGACGCGCAAACGCCTTGACGTATCGGCTCTCCAGAGGAGCCTGATAGGTGCGGAACGTCTGCCCGTCGAAGCGTGCCAGTCCATCGTCGGTGGCCACCCACAGAAAGCCCAGGCGGTCCTGCGTGACGGCCCGGACCTCATTGGTGGGCAGGCCCTGGGCGGACTGATACTGATTGTAGAAAAACGTCTGTGCCTGCCCTGAGGAGGGCCACATCAGTCCCCCCAGCAGGAGGCACAGACTCATCCACCGTATCATCTGTCAGACGAGCGCAACGGACAGAACGCGACCCGTCTCCGCCTTCAAAACCGACTCTACCGACCGTCGGAGCGGTCCGATTGGTGGTCCTTCGTCCACCCCCCCAATCACACACGGCGCACGATCATTTTGGAAACGATTTCAAAGGGAAGACACGATAAACGCATGAAAAGCGGCGCGCTGAGTTCCCGATTCGGCGTTTCGGGTTGTATTTCGTTCACATTTCGACACCGAACGTGCAATCGATTTCAGCCGACGAGGGCAGCGACAGTGCCTATCGAGTGGGGCGAGGAGGTCTACCTGTGCGGCCCCCGGGAGGCCTTCGGCGTCGGGGATCCGAGCGACGCGCTGGGGCCGCTCTCGGCCGCGGACTACCCGGCCTGGCGGATGACGGTCGACCTGCCCCGGCACACGTATGTTGAGTTTCGCTGGGTCAAGAAGCGGGACGGGCGGGTCGTGGCGTGGTCGCCCCACCGCTACGCGATGCGGGCGGGGACGGTCTTGGAGATCCGAGATCTCCTTCCCCACACGGAGAATATTGTTTAACTACCCGTGCACGGATCAGTAAAACGCCTGGCGCGTGATTCCATGCGCCTGGCAGATCGCCTCGACGGTTTGT
>CAZSBW010000032.1:0-15382 GCA_964604815.1 uncultured Salinivenus sp.
TTTGGATCCAGCCAAAAACGCACACCCCCTCCTGAAACGGAGCAGGAACTCAAAAGGAGGGCACCACCGTCCTGCGGTTAATCTCATAACTCCACACAGATCTCCAAACCGTGTTATACCATCAGCGGAGATCGTCTTTAGAAACCCATTCACGTATCCGTAAAACCGGACCCGACGTCGGTTGTTATGAAACGCAGGTGCCGCTCGAGCCCCAACGTTTCTCGCGGCCTCTCACAAGAAAGAGTTGGACGTTGGGAGAACAAACATTGCAGATGGACGAGAAGCGTCGGGGGACGGTAGGCGGATCGGCCGGAATGGAGCTGTGTCGCAGTGCCGTCCTCGCCGCGCCAACCCCAGCTACCGGTTGCCCGACACCCGCTTCACCGTGTACGTCGCCGTGGTCACAGTCCGCTGGTTCAGGGGAATCCCGACGAGCCAGCGATTCAGGGCTTCTATGGTCGCCCCGGCCGTCTTCAGTCGGCCCTCCGTCACGTCGTAGTTGGGAACGGGCTGGAAGGGGATCTTCTTCTTTGTAGCCACAACCACGATCCGCTCCGTCACCTCCTGCTTTCCCTCCGGCACCTGCACGCGCCACCGCAGTCCAAGCCGTCGCATGTCCGGCGGCGGGAACTCCGCCGTGCTGTCGGCCGAGACGAAGGTATCCGGAAGTCGCGAATTGGGCCAGACCACCCGGATCGTGTCCGGCGTCACGTTGAACACCGTGAGATACGCATCCTTCGAGGGCCGAAAACGAGCGACGAGCTCCTGGCTTTTCGTTCGGCGTCCCCGATCGAGATAGACCCGATCTTTCTCGTTGAGCGACACGCCTACGTCAAAGCTCGGGTCCGACTGCCCCTGCTCGGGCACGACGGTTGCCTGGAGCCGGATTTTGTAGAACAGATTGCCCGCTCGCTCGACGGTCTCGTCGGTCAATACCTCCGAGTTGATCACGCGACCGCTCGCACCGGTCCGCACAATCTGCGAGAAGCGTTCGACCCGCTCTTCCCCCGACTGAACGGAGGAGTTCACCTGTTCAGCCTGCACGTCCGTGCCCACCACCTGGCGCACGGCCTCGGCCTGGGCGCGTTTGATGGCCAGGTCTCGGGCCTCATTCGGGGCTTTGTCTCCGGAATAAACCCGGTAGGTCACCTCGACCGTCTCCGCATTCGAGGCCGCCCCTTCTCCCTGCGTCGACTGTGCATGGACGGACAGGCCGCCGCACAGAAGGAGGGCGACGAACGCACGAGCAAGAACGCAAAGGACCAATCGGCGCGGCCGAACGCGACACATGAGTGGGGCAACAGCTCGTCGAGAAAGAAGCGAAGGGCGCAACGACTAAAATTTGATAATTCCCGGCGTGGTCTCTTTGAGGGGCGGCGACGACATTCTCATGCCCAAATCCCCTTTGACGTAGGTGGGATCGGCCACGATGTAGGTCTCCCCGTCTACGTCTACCGTCTTGTCGTCCGACGTGGCTTCCAGTCCATTGCCCGCCTTCACGGCCGTCGCAATGTGATTGGGCCAGTCGAGGCCCACGAGGGGACGATCCAGTAAACTGCGGACGAGATGCGCAAAGAGAACGGCCCGGTCCTCGCAGTCCGTCGGGTCTCCCGCCAGCGCTTCCTCGGGAAATTTCTCGTCGTTGACCTCGTACTCCGTCACAAACTGAACGAACCGGAGAAGGAAGTTGAGGGCGTCCCGCGGCTCGCGGTCCTCAATGTGGGGACGAAGCTTCTCTTTCAGGGACGACTCGGCGGTCGAGGACACCCCGGCCTGAAACAGAACGCTCAACTCGAAGCTCGGATACGAACGAACGTAGTCGAGAAGAGCCGTGTCGTATTTGTACGAGATCTCGTAGCGTTCGCCGTCATACGAGAACGAGTTCGTACGGCTTTTCGTGTTTCCCTTTATTCCCGGGAGAATGCCCTTGTCGAGATCGAGCGCGTCGGAGGCTTGTTCGTGCTGTCCTTCGTAGGTGCGATACGATCCCCCTCCATTATCGCCCATCATCAGATAATAGCGCTGCCCGTCGATAAAGTCCTGCGGGAGATTGTAGATCTTTCCATTGACGGGGAGCATCAGAAACACGTCGTTCGACTGATACCCGACGCGGACCGCATACCCGGACTTCATCATCATAAACCAGGTCCAGAGCGTAGCCGCGTCTGATCCGGACGAGTATCCGTCCTGCCCGTAAAGCTGATTGGCCACCGATTTGAGGTAGATGTAATATCCCCAGTCGCCAAGGGCAAGCTCCTCCCGTTTCTCCTGGACGGACGCCAGGGTTCCCTGGTAGTCCTTCTTGGCCATCGACTCCCAGAAGGAGCGAATGGACTCCTTGCCCGGCCCGCCGTCAAGGCTCGGCGTGAGGGACGGGTTGTGTCCGACCGACAACTCGACCCCGAAAAAGGAGAAGGACATCGTCGACAAGTCGGCCGCCGCCTCCGACTGCTGCTCCGAGGGCTCCTCGGGCGCCGTCTCGCGAGGCTCTTGGTTCTCCTGCGTCGATTTGTCCGCCGTACTCTCCGTCTCTACCCCCAGCATTTCTTTGATTTTCGGCCGCATCTCGTCGACCGGGAACTCTCCCTGGAATCGATGGACAATTTCTCCCTCCGGACTTACGACAAAGGTCGTCGGAAGCGGGACGGTGTACCCTCCCTCGACGTCGGCAAATTTGGGCCAAAAAGAGGTCGACGGATCCAAAACAACGGGATACTTGAGGTTATACTCCTTCGTGAACGGCTCGACGACCTCTTTTCCCTCCTTGTCGACGGCAATCCCGACAATCTCGAGTCCGTCGGACTTCAGGTTGGCATACAGTTCGTTCAGGGCGGGAATCTCGGCCCGGCAGGGCGCGCAAAAGGTCGCCCAAAAGTTTATGAGCGTCACGTTCCCTTCCAGGTCCGAGAGAGAAAATTGCTGCCCGCCCAGCGTTTCGAAGCGAGCCGCCGGGGCCGCTGTGGCCGTTGACTCGTAGCTCTTTCGCGTTCTCGCCTCTTTCGCCTGGCGAACGGGGTCCTCCTGTTCTTTTTCTTCGGGCTGCTGACCGGTGGATTCCTGCCCGGTTGCGCCCGTCTCCGTCTCTTCGGCGGGCTGATCCGGCGACGGAGACGGCGGCGATTCATCGGCCGCCGGAATGTCCGTCGGCTTCTCCTGGAGGGGATTCCCCATCCGCGGCTCTGCGTCGAAGTTCTTCCACTGCTTCTTGAGAAACTTCACGAAGGCCTTGTCCTGCTCGTTCAGGTACTCCTGGTACTTGTCCTGCTGCTTTTTCTTCCACTCCTCGTAGTCCTTTTGGGCATGAGCGATCTCGGGCCCGAGAAGGCTCCCCCCCAGCACCGAAACGAGAAGCGCCACACCAGTTGCGCGCGAGAGGACCTGTACGAACGATCGGGAATCAAACATAGCAGAAATGACGATCTAAAACGATACGTTATTGATCGACGAGCACCTCCTCCACCTCTGCTTCGATGAGGACGTAACAGTTCTCGTCGTCTGCCCATCGGGAGAGGACCTGAAGGCGCCGAAGGTCGACGCCCGTCGTCACACTCCGCACGTCGTGGCGCCAGTCTTCTGTTTTCTTGTTCAGGCTCCGCATTTTGGTGGCGGCCTTGAACGCGAGCTTCTGGCGGGCGCGCTCCTGGGCGAGCTTCCAGCTATTCTCGAGGTTGTAGTACCGCGGAGCAATGCCCACGGCCCGATTCCCTTCCCACGATCCCTCTCGGCCCTTCGTTACCCAGGACGGGGGGGACTCAGAAAAAGAGCCCCGACGGCTCAGGGTCGACGGGAGCGACGGCGGATCCTCGCTCGACGAGGCAGCGAGAACCAGGGTCATGCCCGCCGCATTGAGGGAGTCGACGTACGATACTGAGCGAAGCGTGTCGGGGCGTCCCATCTCCACAAACGCCTTTCCCTCTTGCGAGGTGCCGTAGCCGGGAGCGGACTCGTACAACTTCTCGCCGATGAGCACCACCCGGTGCGCGCGACGCAGGGATTCGTACGCGTTGGTCTTCGCCGAATCGAGCCCCTCCTCGACGCTGGAGTACGCGGGCGCATAGCCCACCGCCCAGAGCGCAGAGGAGCCAGACGGTGTCGTTTTGAACCAGGCCGGATACGTGTTCTGCGCCCGTATGCACTGGCCGCCGCCGCTCCCGACGACGACCAGCGCCAGTGCGAGCGCATAAGGGAGAACGTCCCTATCGAACACGACGGCTGTTACTTCTTCTGCGACTCAGACGACATGCCGCTCTCCTGCTCCTTCTCGTATTCATCAACCGCGCTCTTCATTTCCTTGAACGCCTCGCTGGAGCGGAAGCGCGTGTACATCTCTTCGTCTCGGTTATTCAGCTTCGACATGAACTCCTTTGCCGCCTTGCCGACCGGCAGCTCCATGAGGACGAAGGCGCGCCAGGTCCCGTTGTCCTCCTGAAAAACCTTCTTCTCCTTCGGAGTGGTTCCCTTCAACACTTGGCTGGTAATCTCCTTCTGAGCACTCGTGTACGACTCACGGAGCTCCCCGTCAATCTCCTCGGTAAAGCTCTTCGTCATGCTCTCGATTTTGGTCTCGAGGCTGGAGGCAAGGTCGCCGCGCGCATTCGTCGTCGCTTTGTCGATGGCGACCTGCATCTTCTGAGAAGTCGCCGAGTTGGCGGCGTATACGTAGTTGGGATCCTCCGGCTGATTCAAGTACCAGCTCGGCACATTCTCGGGGGTATCGCCATTCCCGCCGTTGCTGCCGCAGCCAATAAGGGCCGCCCCAACGAGTAAAAACCCGAAAAGTCGAAGCCCAGTCCGCGTATTCCGAAGTACGTAGTCAAGCATAGTCAAGTGTAGAGGTGATGAGTGAGTTCGCGCAAAAAAGCGAGCAACACGCCCATTCTGAGCCCAATTGCTCTTTCTAGACGTGAAAATGTTATTTCTAGCACTTTCCCGCCGGGCGTATGTTTCTCAACGAATCCGTGTGAACTCAATTCACCTAGACCTAATTTAGCGTCTGCATTCCGGGATTTGGCAACCATCCGGCGGTACTCGAACCAGTCTGTTGCGAATTCACCGATGCGGATCACCTTTATTCCGCAGTTGAGGTTGCTCGGATAGGCCAGCTCAATGGAGTACTGCTATAGCCGATCCCGAAGCTCCGTCAAAAACGCCCGGAGCTCCTGCAAGTCCTCGCGGATCCGATGACGAGCCTCGTTCCGCTGAATGGCCTGCTTCGCGCCGGCGATCGTGTACTTCTCGTCTTTGAGGAGGGCCCGAATGCGCTCGACCGTGGCCACGTCCTCTTCTGTATAGACCCGACGACCGGCCCGGTTTTTTCGGGGATTCAGCACGTCGAACTCCTGCTCCCAGTACCGAAGCACGTGTGGCTCGTGCCCGACGACGTCACTCACCTCCCCAATCGAGTAGTACAGCTTTTCCATCTCGGGCATGAAGCGGGTTCCGGCTTAGGTGACGAGTTCCGGCTCAGGTGAGTCGAGGTCGCACGACGGGATCTGGTAAACAGGCCGTGGTCAACGGACGAAACGTAACAAACCCGGAATCATCCTCCGACTGGGCGTACGCTACGCGCCAACGAGATCAAACGTGGACCCCGCTACCGGGTCCTTTTCAACTTCAATCCGAACAGGAAAGGCCTGCTTCAAACGTGTAAGATGCGTAATGACAAGGATTTTTGCAAAGTCCTCCCGGATTGCCTGAATGGCTTCGACGAGGCGTTCGATGCCGTCTTCGTCCTGCGTGCCAAATCCTTCGTCAATTACGAGCGTTCGTACCCGCACGCCGCTGCGCTCGGCCAGTAGCTGAGCAAGCGCCACGCGAAGCGCAAAGTTAACGCGGAAACTTTCCCCCCCGGAAAAGGTCTCGTAGGGCCGCGGGACGCCCTGTTCGTCCGTTATGATGATCTCTAGGGTCTCCTTGGTCCCGCCGCTTTTCTTCTCCTTGAGGGTTTCCAGTCGAACGTGCATGCGCCCATCGGTGAGACGGCCGAGAATCGAATTGGCTCGTTCCTCAATCTCCGGCAGCGTCTCCTCAATGATGAGGGAGGGAATGCCATGTTTGCCGAACGCCGTGCGGAGATGCTTGTAAAGATTCCGGTCTCGCTTGGACTCCTCGAGCTCGGCCTCCGCCTCCTCCAGCGCCTCCCGGTCCCGCTCGGCCTGGTCGAGCCGCTCGTTCAGCATGCCCAGGCGCTGTTGGGCCTCGTTCAGGGCTTCCTCCGCCGCCCTTCCCTCTTCGGCCGTCGCCTCGATGTTCTCTTCGAGGGCCTCTTTCCCGTCGATTTCTTCCTGAAGCTGTGCCAGCCGCTCCCGCTTCGCTGACCGCTCATCCTGAAGGCGCTGGATTCGCTCTTGGATCCGCTCGTGCTGCTCGCGCCACTTGTCTCGATTGTTCTTGGCCTGCTTCAGTTCACTCACGCGCTCCTCGATGCCGCTCTTCTCTTCGAGCGCCCGCCGCACCTCCTGAAAG
Source organism: uncultured Salinivenus sp. (assembly GCA_964604815.1). Lineage (GTDB taxonomy): Bacteria > Bacteroidota > Rhodothermia > Rhodothermales > Salinibacteraceae > Salinibacter. The sequence continues at coordinate 6,466 of CAZSBW010000032.1, forward strand.
CGCTCGGGATCGAAGTCCAGGTCGTCCAACTGGCGTTCGAGCTCGTCGATGCGGCCCTTGAGATCGGAAAGGGCCGACCCGTCGTCGAGTTGCTCGCGAAGCGACTGCATCTCCTCGTCGTGCGTCTCGATCTTGCGCTGGAGTTCGTCTCGCCGCCCCTCCAGTTCGCTTAACTCGCGGAGGCGTTCGGTGTAGCGGTCCACCTGAGCGGCGCGGCTCTGAAGCGCGTCGAAGGTGTCCGGGTCGAAGCGAAGCGCGGCCAGACGCTGCGCGCACCACTGCCACTGCCGACGGGGCGATGCGCCGTAGGTCTGCTTCTGAAGCCGGTCCTGGAGACGGGCGGCGCGCTCGGTGTGACGCTCGAGTGCGTCGGTCGTCTCGTCGAGCGCGCGGCGCTGCTCCCGCACGGTGGCGAGCCTCTCGTCGAGGCCGTCCAACTCCCGACGCTGCTCCCGCAGTCGCGCGTATTGCTCGCGAAGCTCATCCCGACGCTCCTTCTTCTCGGCCAGCCGCTGCTGATGCTGCTGGATGGATTCTTCTAAGGTCCCGAGGCTCGCCTGAAACGACGCCTCCACCTCCTGCCTGTGCTCGGGGGTGAGGTCCGTGCCGCACGTCGGACAGGTCGAACCCTCCGCCGCCCGAAAGCGCTGGAGCTCGGCTTCCTCCCGGTCCCGCTCCTTCCGCTTCGCCTCCAGCTGACCGGCCAGCTCCTGCACGGCCTGCGCCGCGTGCTTCCCCTTCGTCTCGATGGCCTCCAGCCGGTCGTCGAGCGCGTCCCGCGTCTCCTTCTGATCTTGGAGCTCGTCGATCGTCGCATCGAGCGCATCTGCTTTCTGAACGGCCTCGCGCTCCTCTTCAATCTGCTCCTGTAGGGTTTCGAGTTCCCCCTGGAGCTGCTGCCGCCGTCCCACGAGCTCGCGCTTGGCCTCTTCCCGTCGGCGTCGGAGCTGCTCCCGGCGCCGGCGGGTCGCCGCCATCTCCGCCACCTGCTGTCGGGCAGCCTGCGCCGTACGCAGCGCCTCCTCCACCGCCGAGCGCTCGGCCAGGGTCGACTCGCACTCGTCGAGATTCTGCTTGAGCCCCTTGCGCTCCACCTTGAGCCGATCGAGGCGCCGCTCCAGGTCGTTGGTCCGGTCGCGAAGCGTGGCCTTCTTCTGCTCGATCTGCTTCTCGATCCCCCGGTGCAGGTCGCGCTTCTCGTCGAGGGCGTCGCGCTCCTCCTGAAGGGCCTCGTAGCGCTCGTACGCCTTCTGAATCTCGTCGCTTTCGTCGATGAGCGCGTCGGCCTCCGCGATCTGTTCTTCCAGCGCGTCGGCCTCGTCGCGGTGCCCTTCCAGCCGCTCGTCGAGATCCGCGATCGACTCGCGCACCGACTCGGCCTCGCGGGCCTTCGCCTCCAGGTCGGCCAGCCGCTGGGTAAGCTCCTTCTCCTCGTCGCGAAGATCCGCCAGAGCCCCCTTCTTCTCCTCCACCGCCGCCTGCGCCTCTTGCCGCTCCTCCCTCCACGCCTCCACGTCGGCCAGGGCCTCGTCGAGCCGCTCGACCGTGGCCTCCACCCGCTGCTGGCGGTTCTTGGCCGCTCGCCACCGATCGCGGGCCCGATCCTCCAGCGTCTCGTATCGGCCCAGGTTAAGAATGCTGACGAGAATTTCCTTCCGCTGGCTCGGGCTCTTTTGTGTAAACTCGTCGGAGCGGCCCTGCAACAGAAAAGCAGAGTTGATGAACGTGTCGTAATCGACGCCCAGCGTGTCGTCGATCCGGGCCTGCGTCTCGCGCTGCGTGCTGCCGGTGAGGGGCCGGTACGCCTCCTCCTCCGGATCGTGAAGCTGAAATTCGAGGTCCGACGACGTGGTCTTCCCGGTCTCCGACCGCGAGAACGAACGCGTGACGCGGTAGCGGGTCTCCTCCAGGTCGAAGGTAAAGGTTACCTCCATGTGCCGGCTCCCAATGCGAATAAGTTCGTCGTCCGGCTTGCGCTTGCCACTGGACTTGCGCGCCTTGCCCCACACGGCCCACGTCATGGCGTCGAGCAGGGCCGACTTGCCCTCCCCGTTTCCCCCCGACAGGCACGCCACGTCGAAGGACTCGAAGTCGAGGGCCGGCGCTTCCGTGCCGTAGCTCAAAAAGTTCTGCAGTTCGAGGCGAACGGGAATCATGCCGTGGGGCAACCAACAAACGATACTGCCCCCTTCAAACGTAAGACCGCCCCGCCGGATCCAGTCTCCGGTGCGGTCTCAATCGGTCTCTTTGGGACCAGCCAAAAATGGACACCAGGCCAAGAAAAGTGGCAGGATTCCATGAAACAACTCCCTGCTATCGATGGAAAACCGATAACATCCCGTGGATAATCTCGCAACCCCACAGGGATTGGCTGCTCCGCGCGGGATGACTCTACCTCAAAAGGACTGCTTGATTCTGCACCAAGGCCCGTTCAACCTGGGTTCGCTACAGGAGTTGTCCGCTACGCCGACACAGGGCACCCCCTCATTGCGTACGCGCCCCGGCCCTGGACCCAGGAGACGATCTTACTGATCCGTGCACGGGTAGGTAAACATTATTCTCCGTGTGAGGAAGGAGATCTCAGATCTCCAAAACCGTGGATTGCTATCAGCGGAGATCGTCTTTAGAAATCCATTCACGTATCAGTAGGCGAGAGAGCCCCCACTCGCGCACGCTCCTGTTTTACCGAAATTCGATCGGCGTGACGCTCACGATAACCTCCACCCCGCCCGCAAGGCCCGACTCGCCGAGATGGGCCAGCACGCCCGCCTCCACCGCGTCGGCAATGTCGGCCCGCTGCGGGGCCGAGATGGCACTGTCGACCGCGGCCACCACGGCGTCGTCGCCCTCCACGTTCAGCTCCGTCGTGACCCGCTCACGGGGCGCCCCGGGCACCCGTCCTGTCACGAGTTCGACGGTCACGTCGAGGGCGTATCCCTCCACCTCCTCTGCTTCCAGCGACGACCGCGCGTTCGTCTCTACCGCCTGGCGCACCGCCTGGGCGAAGCTGGGGTGCACACGCTCATTCTGACGCACGACGGCGTGCAGGGAGTCGAGATCGGCATCTTCGGTGACGTGAAGATCGGTCGTGATCGTGCTTCCGACGACAGGCATAGGCGGGAACGAATGAAAACGAAAACAACTGTACGGGGCAAATCGGGTAGGGTCCGCACATTAAGTTTATGGATTCATCGCGTCTTTTCAATTCTGCGTCCGGAGCGCGGGGCGAAACGGGGGCGTCCTGCGTCAAACCGGTCGCTCAAAATGGGGGCGTACGGCAAGGAAGATGGAGCCAACCGGCCTGCCGATGCCCCCGCGACGGGCGCTCCAGGACCTGACCCGCGCACCGACCGTCGGGAGCCGGCTTTAGCGACGAGGAGCGTCCTCGAACGGCGGCCTACTGCTCCGTCTCCGAGGGGGTTGACTGCGGGGTTGGAAGTTGTTCCTCCATCTGCTTCTGCATCTGCGACTCGATGGCCGGGCGGACCGTCGTCCCAAACGTGTCCGACGCGCGCTCGGCGGCGGGCAGGTAGGGCGACGCCGCGTCGAGCGTCTTCGGAAGCGCCCCGGCCACCGGCCCGTACAGCATCGATTGCTCGCGGGTCTCTTCCTTCGGCCGCTCCATGCCCGACAGCACGAGAAACAGTACGCTCAGAAGCAGCGCGGCCTTAAAGCCCCCGAGCGCCCCTCCTGCCGCCCGATTCACGAGCGACAGCGACAGGGTTTCGAGCACCTGCTCCAAAAGACGCGACAAAGCCAGGGAGAGAAGCTGCACGCCGACAAAAATGACGACAAACCCGACAATCGGCCCCACAGCCTCGGAGAGCCCGAGACTCGACACGATGAGCGCGCCCACAGGGTGCATCAACTGCACCGAAAGAAAAAAGGCCGCCACCAGCCCCAGCAGGCTTGCCACCTGACGGACAGCACCGACCATGAAGCCCCGAATGAGGCCCCCGGCGAGCACAATCAGTATGAACCAGTCGAGAAGAGCAAGATTCATATCAGCAGCGGACGGCCAAGCCCAAATCACTCAACTCGCAGACGTCCGGACGCAAGCGTCTCTCGGTCAAACGACAAGGCCCGAGATGGGTCTAGACTGTAACGATGCGGCCGATTGAGGTTCACAGTCCGTTGCCCGGACCGTCACTTCGCCGGCGCTACGGCCCCAGAAGGGCCTTCACCGTTTCCTGAACCCGGCTCCCGTCCACGCGACCGCGGAGTTGGTCCATGGCTCGGCCCATCACGGGTCCCATGTCGGCCATCGAGTCGGCCCCCACCTCGTCGATGATGCCCTGGAGGACGTCTTCAAGCTCCTCCTCCGACAACGGGGACGGCATGTACTCGTCGAGCACCGCGAGCTCGTCCTGCTCCTGTTGCACGAGGTCGTCCCGCCCGGCCTCCTCGTACTGCTCGATGGAATCTTTGCGCTGGTTGACCTGCTTCCGAAGCACGGCGAGCTGGTCCTGCTCGCTCAGCACCGTGTCGGCCCCCTCCTGCCGCTGGTCGATCTCCTTCTCCTGGAGCGCTGCGCGGAGGGAGCGAAGGGTGCGCAGGCGCGTCTTGTCCTTGTCACGCATGGCCTGCTTGAGGTCCTCGTCGAGGCGGTCGAGAAGAGAATCGGGATCGGACATGAAACGCGGAAAATCCGTGAAAGAGGCACGACAGACGGCCACACCGACCGTCAAGATGTCCTACTCCCGTCCTTGCCAATGGGTCCCCCATTTCCCCACACCACCCAAACTCGCCCGGAACGTCCGAGGCCATCCTTGCGACTTTGCTTCGGAATGTCCGGATAGAAAATGTCGCGAGGCGAAAATGCAGCCGCTCGGAGCCACCAGGGGGATTTTGAGATCGTTCCTAAGGGGTCACCTGTCGGCAAAGTGCTCCGAGTCGACGTGCTCTTCGATCCACTCGCGCACTCGGTGACGGACGGCATTGGCGTCGGGGGCCTCGCAGGCTTCTTGGGCGAGCCCTTCCGCCTCTTCCTGCGCAAAATCCGTGATGATACGACTCATGACGGGCAGATACGACGGCGGTGCACTAAGAACGTCGAGCCCCAGGCCCACGAGAACGGGGACGGCGTTCACGTCACTCGCGATCTCACCACAGAGCGCAACGGGCGTGTCGGTCGCCCGCCCCGCCTCCACCGTTCGTTTCACGAGCCCGAGGACGGCGGGATGAAGGGCATCGAAGCGATCGGCCACCAGATCGTTGCCGCGATCGACGGCGAGAACGTATTGCGTCAAATCGTTGGTGCCGATCGACAAAAAGTCGCTGACCTCAGCAAAGGACTGCGCTTGAAGGGCAACGGAGGGCACCTCCACCATCACGCCGAGCGGCAGGTCGGGATTGTGCGCCAGTCCCTGCGCCGCCAGCCGATCGGCCTCTTCCGCCAGCACCGATCGGACCCGTCGCACCTCGTCGAGATGCGTCACCATGGGCAGCAACACGCGAAGCGACCCGTGTGCGTTGGCCCGAAGCAGCGCCCGAAGCTGGGGACGCAAAAGCTCTTCGGGACGGTCCAATAGCACCCGGACTCCCCGCCAGCCGAGAAAGGGGTTGTCTTCCGTCTGCGCGAACGGAAGGAGCTTGTCGCCCCCGAGGTCGAGGAGGCGGACGGCGGCCCCGTGGTCGCCCGTCGCCTCGGCCGCCGAGCGATAGACGTCTTTCTGTTCTTCCTCCGTCAGCGCCCCCTCCCGGCCGCCGAAGAAGAGCATCTCCGTGCGCATGAGGCCGATGCCCTCGGCCCCGTAGCCGTCGAGGGTGTCGAGCGTCTCCCCGAACTCGACGTTGGCCCGAAGCGTGATCCGGCGGCCGTCGGTCGTCTCCGCCGGCGGCCCGGCGCGGCGGTCCTGCTCGTCCTTCAATGCCGGGGGCTGGGCACGCCGGCGCCGGTAGAGCTCCAGCGTGTCGGCGGATGGATGCACGATGAGACGCCCGCGGCGGCCGTCGAGAATCACGCGGGCGTGATCGGCAACGGCGTCGATCGCCCCGTCGGCCCCCACGACGGCCGGCACGTTCAGGGCCCGGGCGATGATCGACACGTGCGAGGTGCGACCGCCCCGCGCCATCGCGCACCCGAGCATGCCGTGCCGGTGAAACCGGATCACGTCGGCCGCCGTGAGCCGGTCGGCCACAACGATGGAATTGGACTCGATGGTGGCCGCTGCCTTCCCGCGCCGCAGGGCCTGCAAGAGTCGGCGCTCAAGCTCCTTCAGGTCATTGGCACGGTCCCGAAGATACTCATCGTCGCTCTGTTCGAGGCGACGCCGGTGCTCGCCCAGGACGGCGGACACGGCGTGGCCGGCGGACTCCTGCTCCTCGCGGACCCGCTCCCGCACCGCCCCGAGCACCTCCTCGTCCTGCAGCATCATTTCCTGCGCGTCGAAGATGGCTTCCCCCTCGGGACCGAGCTTGTTTCCCGCCACCGAGCGCACCTTCTCAATCTCCTCCTCGGCTCGCTGCAGCGCCTCCCCAAAGAGCGCCAGCTCCGCCTCCACGTCGTCGGCATCGATCTGGCGTGGGCCCACGTCCGGGGTGGTCATCCGGTACCGATACACCGTCCCGATGGCAATGCCCGGCGCGACACCGACCCCGGTAACCACCTGCTCGGTGGACGGCGCATTCTGGGCCGAAGGAACGTCGGACGTGTCGTCACCCATGATGAGTAGGGAGTGCCCAAAAATCGTGTGGAAGGCCCGCTACATCTCCTCCCCAAACCCGTCCTCGAAGAGTTCGGCGATGGCGTCGGCCGCCGCCTCCTCGTCCTCCCCCTCCACGATCAAGTCGAGCGTGGCGCCCTGCTCGGCTGCCAGCGTCATGACGCCGATCACGCTCTTGCCGTTGATCTCGTAGTTGTCGCGGCGGAGAAAGACCTCCGACTCAAAGTCCGACGCCGTACTCACGAGCATAGAAGCCGGGCGCGTGTGCAGCCCCGCCCGATTCCGAACGGTCACCTCGCGTTCAATCATGCCAATCCGCAAAAACGTGGCTGAACAAATGGGCGCAGTGCGGGGACGAAGACGGCGATGCTCCACGATTGGGCCGGAGATGCAGTACCTGCCACGGATCGGGGAGCGGTACGGGGACGAGCAGTGAGGGTCTCTGTAGGGGCGACGCCCCGAAATGTTCGGGCTTCACGGAGCCCCAACAGGACAGGCGCACCTTGACGCTGCCAGCTCGCATCCGCGCTCTATCGACGCCGGGCGACCGTGCGCTCCTTCTCCCAGTCGCCCTCTCACACCGCTTCCAGTTCGAAATGTCTGCTTGCGTGGGAAGAGGGCTTCCCTGGATGAGCGGACATTTCTCCCCCTATCGACGAACGCTCCATCAATGGCTCCGCGCCTCCATCTGTTCGAGGAGCCAGCGGAGCGACGCTGCGGCGCGGCCCTCGGGAAGGACCTGGAGGCGCTCGCGCGCTCGATCAGTGTACCGCTGAACGGCCTCCCGGGCGTCGTCGAAAATGCCGAGCCGCGCCATCCGCTCGCGCGCCGCCGGCACGTCCTCGGGCGGAAGCCCATTGTCCGTGACGAGGCGGGCGAACCACTCGTACTCCGCCCCCTCCGCGCGTTCGAGGGCGCGGAGCGTCAGAAAGGTCTTCTTTCCCGTGACCAGATCGCCGCCCACCGCCTTGCCCCACTCGTCCCCGTCGGCGGTGAGGTCGAGCAGGTCGTCCTGAATCTGGAAGGCCCGGCCCACGAGGCGCCCGGCCTCCCGCAGCTGATCGCGCTCGGCGGAGGAGGCCCCGCCGACGATCGCCCCCAGTTCGAACGCCGTCGAAAGGAGCGCCGCCGTCTTGCCGTCGATCATGTCGAGATAGGCGTCGACCGACACGTCGTCCCGATCTTCGAAGGCCGCGTCGAGGGCCTGCCCGCGGCAAAGTTGCTCCACCATCGGGTGGTACGCGTCGTAGAGCACCGCTTCGTCCGTCCCCTCCACCTGCCCCAGCAGGTCGTAGGAGAGCCCCATCATCATGTCGCCCGCGAGGATGGCCGTCCCGAGGTCCCACTTCACATGCACCGTGGGGCGCCCGCGTCGCTCGTCGGCCTCGTCCATGATGTCGTCGTGGACGAGCGTGAAGTTGTGAAAGACCTCCACGGCGAGGGCCGCGGGGAGCGCCCGGTTGACGGACGCGCCGACGGCCTCGGCCACGAGCAAGAGCACGGTGGGGCGCACGCGCTTCCCCCCGCCCTCCAGCACGTAGGCAATCGGCTCGTAGAGCACGGCAGGCTCCCGCTCGGCCACCAGATCAGGAAGGGCCTCATCGATCCGCGCCCGCAGAGCGGCGACGTGGTCGGAAGCAGGAGAGCGAGACGACGGGGAGGACATGCAAACAAGGGGTGCGATCCAGAGAGCTACGCCTCGGGCGCGGCGACTCGTTCGTCAAGCACCGTCGTAATGCGCTCGTACACCTCTTGAATGTCGCCCTGGCCGTCGATTGTCACGAGCGTCCCGCGCTCCTCAAAATAGTGTTGGAGGGGCTCGGTCTCCTCCCGATACACCTCAAGGCGATTCCGAATGGTCGCCGGCTTGTCGTCCTCCCGTTGCACGATGAGGTCCGAGTCGACGTCGTCGGGCGGGGGGTCGTGATCGAGGTGATAGGTTTCCCCGGTCTTCTCGTGGACGCGACGCCGACTCAGCCGCTCCACGATCACGTCGTCCGGCACCTGCAGGCTCAGAACGGCGTCGAGCGGCGCGTCGTTCTCGGTCAGAAATTCAGTGAGCCACTCGGCCTGCTGCGTCGTCCGCGGGTAGCCGTCGAGTACGAAGTCGTCGTGGTCCGCGTCGTCAATCGCGTTCTCCGCAAGCTTGCGGACGACCTCGTCGGGCACGAGTTCGCCGTCTTCGACGTAGGCCTTTGCTTCCTTGCCCACGGGCGTCTCGTTCTTGATGGCCGATCGAATGATGTCCCCCG
>CAZSBW010000033.1:0-15371 GCA_964604815.1 uncultured Salinivenus sp.
AAAAGCGATGAGGAGATCCGCCGGGCCGGTGATACACTCCTCCGGCCCGTTTCCCGGACAATAATTGCGAAATGGCGGGTCGGATCTAAACATTTTGAATCCATCCAGAAATTATTTATACTTTTCCTGGATCTGGATTACCCCACCGCGTCCATTGGTTTATACTCCCACCATCATGGAAAATCCAGTCGATCGCACGATTCGACTGATGGCCCTTGCTGCGGGGGTCGTTAGTCTCCTCGTGTTTGTCGTATTCCATTTCGTCTAGGACCAGATCTGGCCGATTTTGAAGGCAGTTCGGGTCTCGTTCGATTCGGGGCATGGAGACGTATGTGTTCTGTAGAAACTTCTGGCCGGTTAGAATCCTATGCTGGCCGGTCCCGTTAGGGCACGTCGTTACGTGCGAGAGCTCAACCTATGCTCTGTCCCGCGTTTCCCACTTTTCCCACGAGCCCGTTCTCGAATTATGGCAGAGCTCATCGTCGTAGGTGATCGCGTCCTCGTTCGACCGCAAACCGGTGAGGAGAAAACCGACACCGGACTCGTCTTGCCTGCATCGGTCTCCGGTCAGGAGGACGTAAAAAATGGACGCGTGGTCAAGACGGGACCCGGCTATCTCACGCAGAATCCCGAGTACAGCGAAACGGAGTCGTGGAAAGAGTCGACGACCCCGGTTCGATATCTCCCCCTGCAGGCTCAGCCCGGGGATCATGCCTTCTTCTTGCCCAGTGAGGCCTTCGATCTGCGCTACGACGACACGCACTACATGATCGTTCCCCACTCTGCCATTCTCGCACTCGTGCGAGAGGACGGCACGCCTGAAGAACCGTCGAACACGACCCTCGATGACCTGGAAGGCCTCTGGGACGAAGACGACGAGTAGTGCCTGCGGCTCTTTTCATTTCTGCGAGCCGCATGCGTGTCGTCCTCGCCCGGTGCCGAACAGGGTGAGGACCCGGAGTGAAGGGGCTGGAATGGTGCTCATTCATTGCGGACTTGGGCCGGGCCGCCCAGATCCGACAACGTCAAGCAATGCGGCGTCCCGTCTACCAGTTCGTTTGGAAGACGACTGTCTCCTCTTTCGATAGCGAAGGAAGGTCCGAGCGGAAACCGCCGAGAAGCCGGATTTCTGTATCTCGGTCCAGGGCTCACCGAACTGGGAGCGCAGCAACGTGAGATTGTCTGTTGAGGAACTCGCTCTTCCGTGAACTACGTGTGGAGTCGCACGGATCGGGATCACTTTGTAACACAGTGCGTCAAAACCAACAGAGAATGACGCATTGCGTTACGAGCAAGCATTCACGTACAACTGCCGGTGCCGACATGGCTCGACGAATTAAGCGATACGACAACAGGAAACTCTACGACACCGAAGCAAGCGAGTACGTGTCGCTAGACGACATCGCAGAGCTGGTTCGTAGTGGCAAGACGGTAGAGGTCGTTGATAATGCAACGGGAGATGACCTGACGGCTCAAACCCTTACCCAGATCATTCTAGAAGAGGGCAAAGATGGCCGTCACGTCATTCCATCCGACCTGTTGCATCAGCTGCTCCGTCGCAGCGGAGAGATGTTCGACACGGGTATCGATCAGATTCGCTCGACGGTCGACGATCTGATGCAGAGTTCGCTGGGTCATCTGCAGCAGTTGGTTCAAGGGCCTCAGGCCGAAGAGCTCGACGAACTGCGCACCCAGCTGCGCCAGCTCGAGAATCGACTGTCCATCTTGCTCGAAGATCTCGACGACGAGCAACAGCGGGCAGTCCCGAACACCGATGAGGCCTCTTCGGACGCGGAGCCATCGTCCCCCGAGACCAACCGTCCATCCTCGTAGCGCACCGCTTGTCATTCTCGCATCCTCGCATGACCTACTAACAACCAATCCTTTCAGCCATGACTGACCGAACTGAAGAAGCATCCCGAACCGACACCTTGCAGGACGAACTGACCGAGCGCGGTCGTGACGTGTGGCTTGCCGGCCTCGGTGCCCTCGCCACCGTTGAGGAAGAGGGCAACAAGCTCTTCAAGCGTCTCGTTGATCGCGGTGAGGAATTCGAGGAAGAACGTCGTGAGGAACTGAAGGCGGCCAGCGAAAAGGCCCGCGAGCAGCGCGACGAGGCCCTCGAACAGATCGAAGAGGCGGGCGAAGAAACGCAGTCTCTCCTGATGGAGACGGTCAACACCGCGCTCGAGCGCTTCGGCGTACCAAGCCGCAACGAGGTCGATCGCCTCTCGGACAAGGTTGAGACGCTTTCCGAGCAGGTCGACGAGCTCTCAGAAACGCTGTCGAACGACACGAAGTAACGAACCCCGTTCGTGGACGACCGTAGAGGGGGCTCCCGGCGACGGGGGCTCCCTTTTGTACGGCGTGGCACCGTTTTTGTCCTCCGTTGCAGAGGCCTGGACGTTGAGGGGAAAAGGTCCTGAGTGAAAGCTGTTACGACCTGAGGCGGCCCGGAACCGCTTTCACCCCCTACGATACAGCAACCGGATTTCAACTGAGAAATGACTTCTCCTGCGATGCAACCGAACGGATCTACCGACCGCAGCACAATTGGCCTCGGCTGCGCCGGGGGCGTGATTGAGGGGGCCGTCTACGAAATTGGGGCGCTCAGCGCGCTCGACGAGGCGGTCGACGGGGCCGATCTGCACGACCTTGACATGTACGTGGGCGTCAGTTCCGGAGGGCTCATTGGAGCCATGCTTGCCAATGGTGTGTCCGCCCGCGAGCTGAGTCGGGCTGTCATCTCCGAGGCCCCCGACGCCAGCCTAAATCTAGAGCCGGAGGTTCTCTTCCGGCCTGCGGTACGCGAGTTTGCGGGGCGTCTTGGGCGCCTGCCTTGGGTCCTCGCCTCCTCACTCCGCTACTACGCGATGAATCCGGGCGACATTTCGCTGTTCGGATTACTCTCCACGTTTGGGTCGGTCCTACCCACTGGCTTTTTCAACAATGCTCCCCTCGAGCGTTTTCTCGCAGAGGCCTTCTCCACCGGGGGGCGCACCAATGACTTCCGCCAGTTGAAGCGCCGGCTGTACGTGGTGGCCATGCACCTCGACTCCGCCGACGTCGTTGTCTTTGGCGAAGAGGACCACGACCACGTGCCCATCTCGTCCGCCCTCCAGGCCTCTACGGCCCTCCCGGGGCTCTATACCCCTGTCGAGATTGACGGCCGCTACTACATCGACGGCGTGGCGCGCCGCACCGTCCACGCCAGCGTGGCGCTCGACGCCGGGGCCGACCTTCTCTTCTGCATCAACCCCATCGTCCCGATCAATGTCCAGTTGACGCAGCATGCCGACCGTCTGCTCAACGAAAATCAGGACGGCCCCACCCTTGCCGACCGCGGCCTCCCGACGGTGCTCTCGCAAACGTTTCGGGCCATCGTAGACTCCCGCAAGCAGACGGGCTTCAAGAAGTACGAGCACACCCACCCGCACGCCGACCTCCTTCTCATCGAGCCGGAGTGCGACGACACGAGCCTCTTCTTCTCCAACATCTTCAGCTTCAAAAATCGATACGACGTGTGCGAGCACGCCTACCAGGCCACACGGCGCCACCTCCGCGAACGGGCCGACGACATTGCCCCGATGCTCGCACGGCACGGCCTCACGCTCCGGATGGACGTGCTCAACGACGAGTCGCGCTCGCTGTACGGGGAGGGGGCCGTCCCGCTTCCCTCGGAGGAAGGGAGGGAGAACGGCGCGTACGACGACTCGACCGCCGACGTACTCCGCGAAACGGACCAGGTGCTCACCCGTCTCGACGACGTGCTCGACCGCGTTCGGGCCGAAACGGCCTGAATGGGCATTCGCTCTCAGCGGACGGCCCGGACCAAGTAGGTCGGCAGAACAACTTTAGAGAGATTCCCAGAGGATGACCCGCACGGAAAATGTGGTTTATCCACCCATGCACGGTTGAGCGGCCCATCAACGCGTGCAATCGGGGACCCAGCGCTTCCGCCCCGATCGGGGGAGCCCGAGGTTGATTCTGCTGGCGTGCATGGAATGGCTTTGAGCAGCGTTTCCGAGAAGCAGACCATTGATGCGATTGTCACGAGTCGCCGGTTGATTGTAACCCTATTGTCCGTGTAGTTGACCCTGTGCCGTAAGCGTCTGCTCCCTGTTCTCTGCCGATCATGCTGCTGCGTGTCTCGTGTTGCCTCGCTGCCCTCTTCATCGTTGCGCTCAATGCATCCGGCCAGGAAGCCCCGTACGCCGGCTTCGCCCCCGCCACCGCGGAAGCTCAGCGCGCCTGTGAGGCCCAGCTGGCCGATCGGGTAAAGCCCGAAACGTTCCGCTCGCACCTGGAGCGACTGACGAGGGACCCGCACCCGGCCGGTACCCCCGCGAATGCCCGCGTCCGAGCCTACATAGACTCGGTGATGACCGCCGCCGGACTGTCGACCACGTCGTACCCGTACGACCTCTACATGCCCTCGCCCGCGTCGGCCCACGACACGGAGGTGGCCCTCGTTACGCCCACGCGGCAGCCCCTCAACCGCCAGGAAAACATCCTGGACGCGGATCGTTTCTCCGAACATCCGGACCTTCGGCCCGGCTGGAACGCGTACTCCGGCTCCGGAGACGTGACCCGGGAGGTCGTCTACGCCAATTACGGGCGGAAGTCGGACTTTGAGACGCTCGACTCCCTCGGGGTGCAACTCGAGGGCAAGATCGTCATCGCCCGCTACGGCGGCAACTTTCGCGGGTTCAAAGCCAAGTACGCCGAAGAGTACGGCGCAGCGGGCCTCCTGATGTACACGGATCCGGCCGACGGCGGCTACACAGAGGGCCTGCCCTACCCGGAGGGCCGCTACCTTCCCGAGAGCCTGATCCAGCGCGGATCAGTCCTGACGCCGCTCGGAGGCGATCCGCTCACGCCGGACGACCCGTCGCTGCCTGTGGGCGGGAATGCCGACGTGAATCGACTCGACCCGAGCGAGGCGGACCTGCCCGAAATTCCCGTAGCGCCGCTGCCGTACGGCTCGGCCCGGAAGATTCTCAAGCGCATGAGCGGCGATGCCGTGCCGGACGGCTGGCAGGGCGGCCTCCCCTTTGCCTATCGAATGACCGGTGGATCCGAGCTGACCGTCCGTCTGAAGGTAGATCAGCCCAAGTCGCTTACGCGGGCGACCAACATAATCGGCACCGTCCGGGGAACCGAACGTCCCGGCGAGTGGGTGCTCCTCGGCTCGCACTTCGACGCCTGGACCTTCGGTGCCACGGATCCGAACAGCGGCACCGCCATGTTGCTCACGTTGGCCGAGGCCCTCGGCACGCTGGCCGAGAATGGCTGCCGGCCCAATCGCTCGATCCGAATCGCTCACTGGGACGCCGAGGAGTACGGCATTCTCGGGTCCACCGAGTGGGTCGAACAGCTGGAGGACTCGCTCCGAGCCGGCGCCGTGGCGTATCTCAACGCCGACGGGGCCGTGTCCGGCGGCAATTTCGGGGGAGCGGCGGCGCCCTCCCTAAAAGGACCGATGCTCAACGCCGCGAAGGACGTTTCGTACCCGGGTGCCGAGGACGACACGACCACTGTGTACGACCACCTGGTGGACCGAACGGACGAGGGCAAGCGACTCGGCAACCTGGGCGGCGGCTCCGACCACGTCGGGTTCTACACCTACGCCGGCGTTCCGTCGTGGAGCGGGGGCTTTTCTGGGACTACGCCGGTCTACCACTCGGCCTACGACACCTTCGCGTGGTACGAACGCTTTGCGGACACGAACTTCGTCTACGGGCCTGCCCTCGCGCAGCTCGATGGCACCCTTGCGTTGCGCCTCGCCAACGCGGACGTGCTCCCGTACGACGTGTCCCGCTACGCCGAGGACCTGCGCCGTCACGTAGAGACGGTGACGACGGCAGCCGAAGAGCACGAGCGCTCCCCCTCGTTCGAGGCGCTCACCACGGCCCTCGACACCCTGGAGCAGGCCGCAACGGCCTACGCTGCCGCCCGCGACGCCCGCCTAACGGGCGAGCCGCCGACCAATCTGGATGAGGTCAACCAGACCCTGCTCTCACTCGAACGGGCCTTCCAGCACGAGGACGGACTGCCGTTCGGGGATCAATACCGGTCGCTCTACGCGTCCCCAAACCCTTTCAACGGCTATGCCTCCTGGATGCTGCCGGGGCTGCGCTACCCGATCGAGACGGACGCCTCCGACGAGGTGCTTGCGCGATGGACGGAGGTCTACCAGTCGGCAATCGAGCGGCTCACCGACCGCGTCCGCACCGCCACGACGCAACTGCAATCCCCGTGATGACGCATCGGGCACATCTGGAACGAGGCGGTCCGCTACGCCGCCTCGACCCAGGTAGGACTTACGCACTTGAGCTGAAATCACCGCTTACAGGCTAGAAACGGCGATCGCCGATGCCCTCTGCTCGCGTAAAACGGCATTTGTGACCTCTGATACCAAATGCGAGCATTCATTGTGCATTTTGGCCTATCCCGTCCGCGTAGGGACGCATCGCCATGCGTCCTTACATCGACGTTTGAGGTGCAAGATTGGCAAGAGAACCCTGCTGGCAGCCGCGGGAAAGGTGCACAACAAACATTCGCAAACGGTATGAGCAGCATTCGCCGATTTCAACTGCGTAAGTCCTACCAGGGTCGAAACGCCTGAAAGCCATCGTCGGTCCCCGCCACGATGCCCTTGCCGGCCGGCCCAAACTGCTCGTCCTCGCGCGGGTCGGTGGGAACCGACTCCCCCGCCGGGACGGCGAAGAAGACCGACCCGTCTGTTCTTCTCCCCAGCGTCTCCCTCCCAATGGCGTTGGGAGACTCGCAGTCCGCGCCCCTTCCGTCATTTTTCGTTGGAGGAGAGGTATTCGGCTCCGGATGGCTTTTCAAACTGTGATTTTGGCGGCCGCTTCGTCCGGAACGTGACGTTCGAATACGATAGCGTGCCAAGCGTCTTCCCGAGCCCCTCGCCGGTCCACGAATAGTATGTCGCGGTTTTCGGTACCAGAACCGCTCCGGCCTCCTGCCACTCCTCGAACACGAGCGCCGTAGAGGGATCTTCCTGGTTTTCGAAATAGGTCACCGTGAATACGAGTGCATCGAGCCGGTGGGTTTCCGGATCGAGGTAGGCAATGTAGGTATCGTCTGATTCTCCCACATACTCCCCGTACGTGACCTTCACGCGGTCGTATGTGCGTCCCTGCAGCGTCCCCTGTTCGAGGTCGGTCACGTTGACCCCTTCATCGGAAAAGACGAAGGGCATCAAGAGGTAGTAGTAGTACGACTTCAGATAAAAGCGGGGATCGTTGTGGTCGAGCGCCGCAGTCTCGGGAGCCACCCACACTCGAACGCCATCGAACCCGGCCGTGTACTGGTTGTTCGAGGTCCGCACGTACCGCTTTCTGAGGTCAACGAGTTGATGGTCGGCTCTCTCGGTCTCGCCGATCTGGAGGGCAAAATCGTACTCGACGGCTCCGTACTGTGACCACGCCTTCGTCCCACCGTGTGCATCAAGGGTTTGTGCAAGCTGGGCCTGACAGGGAGCGACGATAGCGAGGAGACACGCTGCGAAGACCGCCGCGAAGAACCGGGAGGGGCGCATAAGGGGAAACTGGCTGATCAAAATGTACGTTTGGAATTTCCATTTTGAAACAACCTATTCCCTCACGGGGACGATTGTATCACACTTGAATAACGATTTTGAACACGTGGCGGGCGCTTTCGCTCGAAGCCCTGCCGCGGTTTTTCTTCGACGCAAGTGGCGTGTGCCGGCCCGTCACACAGCTCCCAGTGAACGGCTCTATCGAGACGCAAAACAGCGTCTGAGCGTCGTCGTCGCTTGCGGTTGACCACAGTCCCCCACTTTCGGAGAAAGCAGTTAGGAGGCACCCCCAACGACAGTGCCGAGCGTGTCGTCGTCGAGCCGATGGCCGCCGTCAAACGTGTGGACGGTGATGGGAATGTCGTGCCGTTCGAGCACGCGACGCACCTTCTCCCTGCGTTCGGTCGTCACGTACGGGTCCTCCGTCCCCCCGACCACAGTCAGGTTCATTGTTCGGAGGGAGGCCGCGTGTGCAGACAGGTCGAGATCGTGAGCGAGCCCGCCGCCCCACAGTACCAGCCGATCAATTGCCGTCTCGCCGAGAAGGGCCCACCGGCTCGCCGTGGCTGCTCCCTGCGAGAAGCCGAGCACTCGAACCGACGGGTCCTGCCGAGGGGCCCGGAGGTGCTGGACCGTTGCGTCGAGGTAGGAAACGTAATCGTCGATCTCGTGCGCCCGGTCCTCGCGCGTCATCCAGGAGGCCCCCACCTCTTCATGATGCTCCAGGCCGTCTACGTAGAAGCGCGACAGGGCCTCCGGGGCTACGATGCACCGCCCCGACGCGACGACCGAGTCGAAGTGATCGATAAAGTCGGCGGCGAGTTGGCCGTATCCGTGGAGCACGACCCACCACACGGCGCTGGCGGAAGGGGCGCCGAGCGTGGCCACGCGGGCTGTGCGGGTAACCTGCAGGGAATGGAGCGTGGACGAAGAAGACATCGGTGGGGGCAATTGTCACGAGGAGGTTCCATCCTGGGCCGTTACGACCTCGATCCGATTCAGCGCCTCCTGGGCGGTGGACACGACGTGAACGAGGTCGGTGACGTTCTCGCGAGCAAATTGGCCCTCGCGCAGTTGGCCGAAGAAGTCGAGCAGCGTGTCGAAGAAGCCGTCGACGTTGAGTATGGCGATGGGACGGTCGTGGTAGCCCAACTGCTTGAGCGTGAGCACTTCCATAAACTCTTCGAGCGTTCCGTATCCCCCCGGCAGTACCACGAAGGCATCGGCTCGCCGGAACATGATGCCCTTGCGCTCCCGCATCGTGTCGGTCACGATGAGCTCGTCTGCCTCGTAGGCAATGCCTTCTCGGTCCTGCAGCTTCGACGGAATGACGCCGGTCACCGGCCCGCCCTCTTCGTGCGCCGCACGAGCCAGTACGCCCATCAGGCCCACTGCTCCGCCCCCGTACACGAGCGTGTGGCCGCGGCGGGCCAACGCCCGCCCGAGCGTATCAGCCGCGGGGGGATACGTGTCGGCGATGGCGTTGCTAGACGAGCAGTAAACGCAGATCGAGGCCATAAGCAATACGGATGGGAAGAAAGGATGCGGTGGAAATGCGAAACGTAATCAGCAGGGCAGAGAAATGCGACAGGGGAATCGGGATCGAAAATCAGGCCCGTTTCGATAAGCAACGCACGCGTTCGGAGCGCGAGAGTGCCTGCCTCGGTTTCTGGACCCCGAGAGGTCAACTACGAACAACCGGGCTGAGCGACGGTTCGTCCGGCTGAGGCGTTCTCTTCGGCTGTCGGGAGTGGCAATTGCGACGCGAGGACGCCTAGCGAGATTTTGAGGGTCGGAAACGTGTGCCGGGTGGGGGCGTTCAGCCGCCGATTCCCTGACGGCGACGATGTCGGTGGGGATGAATGTCTCCCTCCTCGCTGAACGGGTGCACCAGAGTGTCAACGCTTGCGGGGGGACGTTGTCCGTTGTGGGGTCGTTCCCAGCGACCTCCGGCTCTGGGTGACTGTTTTGATTTTTGAGCGTCTTGAACTCAAAGGAGATCCGGACCGGCCCTCTTGCTTGTGAACCGTTCAAAACGAACCGAGTCGGACGGGCGTCATCGGCCTGCAACCGTCCCGTACTGCTTGACTCCTCACGGTGTGAGATCAAAACAGTCTCTAAGAAACGCGCCCGGATAACCACGCTTGGCGGGATGCGAGCAGAGGATTGCGCGTAGATTCATCAGTCGATTCGACACAAGAGATTCCCGTGTTATTGGCATTTTCGGTAGTGTTGGGGGTCAAACGAGCGAATTCGTGCGGAACGCCGCGCCGGAACAGACAGGCGGCTCACCACGGCTCGTGCGTGGACGTGCCCGTAGCGCCCCGGCCGACCGAACGCAGGCCCCGCCTTGCACGAGACTCGTGCAGTCGCAGTACTGGGAACGAAAGGCCCTCGCTTCCTCCGAAAACGGCCCGAATCGTCTGTCGAATCGTTTTTCAGCGTCTTCCGGGAGGAGTCGACTGGAATTACCGCGGCGGATCGGCCTCCCAGCAGTTCTTCTCGCTTTGCTTTTGTCGTTTGCGTGTGCGCTGCCGTCGTACGGCCAGGTCGACACGACCGACGCACCATCCCCCGACACGACTGAGGTCGAAGCAGATACGACGGGTTCGCCGGGTGCAGACACAACTCGGGAAGCAACCGCCGACCCGGCGCGGGGGGGACCTCGATCCGACCCTGGAGAGGAATCGGCCGAACGCCAGGAGGTGCCCGCCAATCCTCGCGCATTTCCTGCGCCGCGCTATGGCCGTTCGCCCATCGACTCGATCCCGGCCCTTACGCCGCACGCAGGTCTCGAACACGTGCTCGCCCAGAAAGCCGGCAGTTTTCTGTACGACCTCGGAGAGATAGGATGGCCCCACGGCTGGAGCCCAAGGGGATTGGGTCCGCATCGCTCGCGCCTCTGGCTGAACGGGCATCCCTACAACAGTCCACTCACGGGACGGGCTCGGTTCGATCTCCTTCCCCCCTCCTTTCTCAGGCAGCCGGGCGTCGGCGTAGACCCGGGCGGCTCGGCCGTCGGTGTCCACCTCTCGTGGCGCGACTATGACCCGGTGCGTCCGATCACGGAACTCCGGTACCGGCGGAGCAGCACTGGGCTTCAGGCCATCGAGGTGGGCCACTCCCAGAAGCATCGGTTGTCTCTCTTTGGCAGTCCAGGGCTTTTCCGGATTACGTTCGGCTACGGGGGACGGACCACGGATGGCGTGTACGAGGGCAGTGACCTGAGACGCGAACGCCGGCTGTGGGGGCGCCTGCAGTACCAGCGCGACGAGTGGGCCGTTGAGATCAGCGACCTGTCGTCCCGCCATCGGATTGGGGCGCACAGCGGGGTTACGCCGGACCCGGACGCCCCCTTCGGATCCATCTACCTACTCCCGAGCTGCAAAGACTGCAGCGTGAACGCCGGCGTGCGACGCAACACCTTTCGCAATGATCTTACGGTCCGTGCACGGGGTCCTCTGCTCCCGAACGTGGACGCACCGACGGACCTTTCGGGGACCTGGACGTCGAACACCTTCGACTTCGAGACGGGCGGCCGGACCAGTGGCTTCGGGGGGAGCACGGACGGCGACACGACGTGGACGACCAAGCTGAATGGAGGGCATGCTTCCCTCCAGCAATCGCTTCGCGTGAAGGATCATGCTCTCACGCTCGGGGCGCGAGGCAGCCTGTGGGCCGTGGCGCGGAGCAACGTGCCGGGCGTGGACGGTACGCAGTGGGCAACCCATGCCTTCGCACGGGACTCGCTTCGTCTGGGGAGCACCGATCTCGTGCTCGATGGGGGCTGGCACGCCACGTCGAACCAGCAGTACCCTTCCGCTTCGGCCCGGGCCGAGCGGCCCCTCGGTCCGTTTGACCTCACAGCGTCGGCCACAGTTGCCGGGCAGCGCACCTCCTGGTACGAAACGGCCGGCTTCTCGGGATTCGTGCGTCCCCTGTCGAGCGGGCCTTCGTCCCTGTTGGGGCGCGTGGTCGAGGGGCGAGCTGCGCTCGAATACACCCGAGGCTCCGTCGGCGTCCAGGTCGAAGGATTTGCCCACCAGATCCGAAACGCCCTCGACCTCTACGCCGTCGAGCCGTCCGACGACCAGCGAGTGGCTTCGACAGACACAGTCGTCGCTCGTCAGACCGAAACCCCCGTGCGGCGGATCGGAGCCACCGCCTCGGTGGAATGGCGACGCGACGCATCGCGCGGCCTGTACCTGTCGGGGCACGCAACAGCCCTCACGACCCTCAGCGCCGACGCGTCGTCCCTTCAGACGCGCCTCGCCCGCACCCTGCCCACGGTCTATGGGCAAGGGCGGATTGGGGTGCGCTTCGTATTCTTCGTGGATCTCGTGACGGACCTGTACGTGCAGGCCCGCGGCTGGACCACTATGAACAGCCGCTGGTTCCACCCGCCGACAGGCCGACTCGCGGTGCCCCCGGCCACCGACCCCGTTCCGTCTCGTCCCGGTTTCGTGCCGGGACCAAACGGCACGATCGACGTCCACGCCGAGATCAAACTGCGAGGGGCCACACTCTTCTTCGCCCTCGAAAACGCACAGGTCTCCTTCGCCGCGCCGGGGACGATCGAGCGGCAGGCCACGCTGCAGCAGGGGACGTTCACGGTGCCCGTCTATCCCCTCCCCGCCCGCCAGTTTCGGTTCGGCGTCCACTGGCCCATTTTTGACTGAACAGAACCGCCCGAACTGACCGTGTTGATCTGAATGCCGCCCCAACGACCCGAGCGCCGTCCGTCGATCGGCGCTCCCCTCGATTTGGAACACGTCCCGGATTCTGAAAAAGCGGCCCGGAGAATCACCCTCGCTCGGCGGCGGATACAAGCTATTCTGTCGGGAGTGCCGACGACATCGATTTCCAGACCAGTTGTGCGAACATGGCTCACGGTATCAAGCCCCTCATTCCCTCGAAGTCGGAGCTTGCGGAGGGTATGCAATACTACCTGCGGGGGCTCTACCGCGAGCTTACCGCCAAGAACGTTTTTCTCTGGGCCCAGGCCATCGCCTTCAAGGTGCTCGTCACCATCGTGCCCATCATCATTCTCGCCACGGGGATCGTGGGGCGCATCCTTCAGGGCAAGGACGCCTTCACCACCGTCGAGCGTTTCACTCGGGGCCTGCTCCCGCCTACCCAGAGCAACGAGCTGATCACGTTCCTCGAACAGGTCGAGAGCGCCAGTGGGACGATTGTGAGTGTAGGGGGTATCGGCCTGTTCCTGTCGGCCATGTCCCTGTTCATTACACTTCGGATTGCCGTCAGCAACGCGTTCGAGCAAAACTGGCACGATGACCGCTCCCTTATCCGCGGCTACGTGTTCGACATTCGAATGGTGTTGCAGGTCGGCCTCCTGTTTCTGCTCACGGTGGGGTTGTCGGTCGTGCTGCCGTCGATCGTCAACAGCGTCGTTCTCAATGAGCTCGGCGAAAATGCGCGCTGGCTGCACTGGTTGTGGAACAAGTCCATCCACACCACGGGCCTGCTTCTGCCCTTTCTCATCACGACAGCGATGTTCTTTCAGTTGTATTATCTCGTTCCCCAGCCCCATCCCCGCAAACGAAGTGCGCTCTCCGGCGCCGTCATCGCGGGGCTGCTCTGGGAGGTAACCAAGCAGGCATTCACCTACTACGCCACGTACGTCGGCCAATTCGATCAGTACAGCACGGGAGCCGAGGGCCTCAGCGCCCTGGGCAACACGTTCGGGCTTATGATCGCATTTGTCTTCTGGGTCTACTTTTCGAGCATCGTGCTGATGCTGGGCGCAGTCGTCGCCTCGCTCCACGAACACAGGCACGTGACCGCCGGTCACCTGCCCGGAGACGAACCGCCCCCCGAGGCGCTTCCCGTCACGGACGAACCGCCGACGGACCCGTCCCCGGCCCACGACCCGCCTGACGTGCCCGAGGAGGAGAGTGCCCCGGACGTGCCCGACGACGGGTCCCCCCAGCCCGATCCCTCCCGGTCGCCCTCCTCTTAAGAGACTGCCCTGATTTTTGAGAAGCTGTTGGGGGGATGGTCCGTCCGTTTCGAGCTGTGCGTGACAGAAATGAAGCAATCCTCGGGCGCCTCAAATTCCGGACGCTCTCGGAGTGATTCTCTCTGAACGCAGCACGGCCGATCGCATGGGGGCGTCGTCTCCGACAACTGCTCGTTCTGGCGAATGCGAAGAACGTTCGTCCCCCAAAGAGACCAATTGGATGTGCACGCGGCCCCATCGCTGGGGGCCTTCCTATCGTACAGCGACACACGAGATTTCGACCCGTGCGTCGCGCGGCAGATTGGCAACCTGCGCGGCCTGCCGCGCCGGGGGTCGTTCATTGAAGTACCGGGCGTAGACCTCGTTGATCTGCGCGTAGTCGTTGACATCGGTCATGAGCACCTCGCAGCGCACCACGTTTTCGAACGTCATGCTTGCGGCCTTGAGCACGGCGCCGATGTTGTCGAGCACGCGCTCCGTTTCCTCCTCGATCGTGCCGTCGATCATGCTGTCCGTTTCCGGATCGATGGCAATCTGGCCGGACACGTAGAGCCGATCGCCTACGAGAATGCCCTGGCTGTACGGCCCGATGGCGGCCGGAGCGAGGGGCGTCGTAACAGTACTGCGAGACGTGGACGTGGAGGTAGACATAAGGCGGAGGAAGGATCGCGAAAGAACACGACGTATCCTTAAGGTCCGCCTCCCTGGAACGTGGTACAAGCAAATATTGTCTGAAGACACGCGAATATTGTCTGAAGAGTTCATTCGCTGCCAACGGCCCGGGTTCTCCTCCCAACATGGATCGTACCGGTCTCCTCAGAACGGCCCTCCGCACAGGGCTGATGCTGGTTGCTTTCCTCCTCGGTCCGGGGGGAGGAGAGGTGCTCGCTGACGAGAGACGAGAGGCGTCGCCGAGTGCCCAGGGGGCGACGTCGTCCTCCCTGGAGACCGACACCATCCGGGCGCCGAAACGGACTGACGTAGCCGTTCTCGCTTCAGTGGGAAGCACCCTGTTGCCCGCAGCCGGCGGGATCACCCTGATCAACCGGGCCCGCGACGTTCCGGCTTATCGTCGCGACGAAACGACCCTGTGGCGTGGTGTGGGGAGCCTCGCCGCCGGCCTTCTCGTCGGACCCTCGTTCGGGCACTTCTACGCGCAAAACCACGATCAGGCTTGGACCGGCATGGCGATACGGGGCGGCGCCGCTGCGAGTGGAATGCTGGCCCTGTGGGCATATCCCTTTCAGGAGGAAGGAGGAGCCACACCCGATCGGGCTTCGTCGGGAAACGAATCAGCTGCTAATGCTGAAGGCATCCTCAGTTGGGTCACGGTTGCGTCGGCTGCTGTCCTCTTTTCCCGATCCGTCTACGATCTTCTGAGCACGCCCCAGGCGGTTCAGGAGTACAATGCGCAGCCGGACGTGCGGGCGAGTCTCACGCCTCACGTATCTCCGGGCAGAAAAGCGGCCGGGCTTACCGTGCGCGTTCAATTCTGAGGGAAGTTGCGGGCCCGAGCGAGCGTTCCGGAACGCCGATCCGCACGGACCGGTTCGTAGAAGACGTCAACGGACTTCTCTCATTTATCCGACACATCGGTCATGAGCAAGAAGGGACGCGTCCTTGTGGCCATGAGCGGCGGCGTCGACTCGTCGGTGACCGCCGTCCTGCTGAAGGAGCGCGGCTACGAGGTGATCGGCCTCACCATGAAGACGTGGGACTACTCCACGAGCGGCGGGCGCGACGACAAGGAGGTGGGTTGCTGCTCCATCGAGTCGATGAACGACGCCCGCGTCGTGGCCACCAAGCACGGCTTCACCCACTTCG
>CAZSBW010000034.1:0-15203 GCA_964604815.1 uncultured Salinivenus sp.
TTGCTACCTATGATGATACGGTCGCGTTCGAGACGGAACTGATCGGGCCTCATCGCGACTCGCCGACGGACGTTAACTTCGGCGTGAGACCGGACTCGTTCTGGTACACGAAAGAGGTGCCGACCGACACGGGAGCGGCCCGAACCGACTCTACGCTCCTGGCCTACGGGACGAGCGCTGAGGAAGGGACGGATTACCAGATTTCGGGGACATATACCCTTCCGGCGGACTCCAGTACAGCAAACCTTCGGTTGGTTCTCCTGGATTCCCCGTCCCCGGACGTGGACACGCTTACGTTGCGTCTCGACGGGAATGAGAATGAGAACCTCCTGCCGGCCGAGCAGCTCCGCTACCTCAACGTCATCATTACGCCGTAGCGGACGCGTAGCCCTTTCTTCCTCTTTCTTGGCCCCGACCAGGCATACTGGTCGGGGCTTTTCTATTTCTCGCCGCCCGGGGCAGACATCGAGGCAGGGAAGCTTTTCTGAGGCCGCCGGGGTCAATGGTCTTCTCCGCTCAGACCGGCTTCGTCCACCGCCGATTCGCCCAGTACCAGGACAGCCACGCCTCCTACCAGAAGGGCAAAGCCCCCGGCGGCGTAGAAGATGCTTCCGACGTCCCCGAACAGGAGAGCGCTTCCCAGCAGGAGCGGACCGATGGCCTGCCCGAGGCGCAGGACCATGCCGTTGAGCGAGAGGAGAATGCCCCGAGAGGCGTCGGACGCCAACTCAGCGAGGCGCGTCTGGAGGGCGGGCTGGTTGAGGCCCTGCGCCACGCCGAAGAGGAGCGAGGCCGCGCCCACGCTCCACGGCGCTGGGGCCAGCGGCATGAGAGCGAGAGCCACACCGTCAACGATCAGGGAGGCTTGAATGAGACGGTCTTGCGAGACGACGGTGCTGAGCCGTCCGAGCTGGGTGGCCACGAGGCCGCTCGACACTGACGCGCCGGCCAGCACGAGGCCCGCCACCACCGGGGGCGAGCCGAACCGGTCGTCAAGCAATTCCGGCACGTACGTGAGAAACGCCCCGAAGATGAGAATGAAGACCCCGAGATTGATCCCGAGCAATCCCAGCACGCGCCGGTCGGTGAGGCGATCGCGAGCCACCGTCAGGTAGTCCGCCAGCGTCTGGGCCCGGTCCAACGACGGCGCTTTCAGCTTCCACGCCACTGCTGCTCCCACGGGAAGGGCCAGCAGCGGCAGGGCGAAGGCCCAAAACCAGGCGAAGGCGGCCAGCGCCCCCCCGAGGGCGGGGTAGGCGGCCGTTCCGACGTTGAGCGCCGAGGCGTTGTAGCCGATGGCGGCGGCCCGCGCCGTGCCCTCATACCGGTCGCCGATAATGGTCACGGCCAGTCCCACGAGCGGCGCCGCGGCGGCGCCCTGGAACACGCGCAGGATCAGCAGCACGTGAAAGGAGCGGGCGAGGGCACACGCCCCTCCGGCTGCCCCGAACACGAAGAGCGCGGGGACCAGCACGCGCTTGCGCCCGAGCCGATCGGCCAACACGCCGGCCAGCGGGGCACTCAAGATGCCCGGCAGCGAGTACGCCGTGACGACCCATCCAACCTGCACCCGAGAGATCCCAAACACGTCCACCACCTGCGGGAAGGCCGGCGCTACGCTCGACACGTTGCCCACCGCCACGATCGTCACGGCGAAAAGCAGCCACAAGTCGAGGTCGCGGTACGGCGCCGACGTTTCCGTAGACGCGTCCCGGGGAGACTCCCGCGTCGAATCGTCGGGCGAAGGCATGAACGCGCCGGTCAATCGGGAAAAAGGCAGGTGAACGATGCGCGTCGGCCGTCCCCAACGGGAGTGGATTGACGCCTGTAGGTAATGGTCTGGCTCCCCAACATTTGAATCGAAGGCGCTCCCAAAACCCCTTCGCTCGTCATTCCGCACGAGGGAAGCTCGGCTTCCCAGTGCAGAATCAAGCAGTCCCTTTGAGGTAGAGTCATTCCGAGCGAGGCGATCTTGATTGCCAGAGCCGAGGAATCTCTCCGAATTCAGCGGAAAGGGAGTTCCAAAGCGACTTCCTCAAATATTTTCCTGCACCGCTGTGCTGGGAGAGCTTCTGGTCCCAAAGAGACCAATTGAAAGAGCACCAGGAAGCTCGGCTTCCCAGATGCGGAATCTGTTGGGGAAAGTCGTCGCTGCATTCGGGGAGATCCCGGGGCGAGCTCAGGATGACGTGCCTTCGATGCGGATTTCTGGGAGCTTCGTGATCGATACAGACGAAAATGATAGGTACAGGACTTACGCAAATTCTCGATAGCAGGTCATCCCGCACCCTGATGCGGGATCTCAATGGGGCTGGCAGCCCTGTTCTGGGAGATTCCGGATCGAGTCCGGAATGACTTGCCAGTAATTTGCGTAAGTCCTGAGGTAGCTAATACCAAATGCGAGCATTCATTGTGCATTTTGGCCTATCCCGTCCGCGTAGGGACGCATCGCCATGCGTCCCTACATCGACGTTTGACGGGCAAGGTTGGCAAGAGAATCCTGCAGGCAGTCGCGGGAAAGGTGCACAACAAACATTCGCAAACGGTATAAGGCGATGGTTACGACTCAACGCGTAGCAAGCGATAGCCGTAGGAGCCGAGCTCCAGCGAATCGGCCGTCACGTCCGCCCCAGAGAAGGCATCGACGAGCGAGGCGTTCCGGTATGCATCCGGAACCGCAGCGGTCGCCGCCTCGTCGCGCACGTTCACGGCCACGACCATCTCGCTGTCCTCAGCGGCGCGGCTGTAGACGAGCACGTCCTCGGCGTCAGGGGTATGAACGTCGAGCGTGCCGTCCTGCAGGGCGGGACTGTTTTGGTACAGAGTTAGGGATTCCCGGTAGAACGCCGTAATGGGCGTGTTCTGATCCCAGTCGTACGGGGTGCGGGCGAAGAACGAGACAGTATCGGTCACGCCCAGCTCCTGCCCGTTGTACACGAGCGGCGTTCCGGGCAGGGTCAGGGAGAGGACGAATGCGGTTTTCGAGCCCTCCAGGCCGTCGAAGAGTTGCGGCGGGGGGGCATCCCACATGGTTTCGTCGTGGTTCGTCGTGAAGCGGAGGCGCTTGGCCTCGTCGGGGAGGGCGTTGAGCGTCGTCTCGACCTGTGTGGCGAGGCTCCCCACCGGAACGTCCTCGTCCCAGACCTGCTTTAGCTCGCCGTAATACGGCCAGGCGTAGGTGTAGTCGAAGCCCACCCGATGCATCTCCGGTTGTGCGTCCTCGGCCAGCATGAGGATCGGCTTGATCGTTTCCACCGAGTCGATGGCGGCGTCCCAGAAGTCCAGGGGCACCGCCCCGGCCACGTCGCAGCGGTAGCCGTCCACGTCGAACTCGCGAACCCAATACTGCATGACGTCGATCATCGACTGGCGCGTCTGCGGGTTCTCGTAATTGAGGTCCACGACGTCGGTCCAGTCGGTGGTGTCGCCGTTCATCACGGGGACCGTCAATCCGTTGATGGGACCCGACGTGTACATGTCTCGGTTTTCTTCAAGCCAAGGATGATCCCAGGCCGTGTGATTGGCCACGAGATCGAGGATGATGTGCATGTCACGAGCGTGCACCGAATCGACGAGGGCCTGGAAGTCCTCTTTCGTGCCGTAGTCGGGATTGACCGCGTAATAGTCTCGGATCGAGTACGGCGAGCCGAGGGGACCGATGTCGTCCTTCCGTCGCTTTTCTCCGATAGGGTGGATGGGCATCAGCCAGAGCGTGGTCACGCCCATCCGTTCAATGTCGTCGAGACGACCGATGAGGCCGCGAAAGGTGCCCTTCTCGGAGGCGTCGGGCACAAAGACCTCGTACACGACGGCGTCTTGCACCCAGGCCGGTTTGCCCACGCCGTCGATGGCGCGTTCGGCCTCCGTGGAATCTGTCGAGGAGGTGCAGCCTGCAGACAGGCCGAGCACAAGCGCAAACGCGAAGCCGAGGAGAAGGGAGTAGCGATGCAGCACGGTGGACGGAAGATTGTGATTGGGGGCGTTGGCGGGAACAGCTGTCCTCAAGTATAGGAGACAGGCTCGACTTCTCCAAGACGACGCAGGGCGCACGTTGACGCCCGACCGGGCCTACAAAAAGTCCCCGATCCGCCGCGCAAGCTCGGGGGGTGAGGGCGTCCTTCGTCCTACTCAACGAATGACGGTAATCTTCTCCACTTCGCCCTCGAAGGAGGCGTCCGTGCTGGCAACGTCCGCCTGGTACAGGTACACGCCCGTCGCCACGCGATCCCCGTCTTCGTCCCGTCCATTCCAGCGCAGGCCGTACCAATCTGGTCCCAGGGGACGAAGATCGGTTTGGTCGAACTCCCGGACGAGCCGTCCGGACAACGTGTAGATGCGCAGCGTAAAGTTGCGAAGGAGGTCGTTTTGGAGGATGTTGTTTTCGCCCCCGACGACCCGGAACGCAAACGTCGTGTGCGTCCGCATCGGGTTCGGATAGGGATACACGTCTTTGATCTCCTGATTGGGCTTGATGCGAAAGCTCCCCTGGTACGGCTTAATCTCATTGCCCTCCGCATCGGTGGCTTCCACCTTTAGGGTGTAGGTGGAGTCCTTTGGGGGAAGAGACGGTTCGAAGCGAACCCGCATCGCGTTCGAGGTGCTTGAGTCGGTGGAGACGAGGGAAAGCTGGCTGCCGGCGAACGAAATGCGTTGAAAGTCCGCGGTGAAGCGAGACTCACCCCGTTTGGGAAGTTCGCCCTTCAGGTACACGTCCAAGTAGCTGGTGTCGGCCAGAGACAGGTGGGGGTTGTCATCGCGAAGGCGAATGTCAAGAGAAGGATTCGTCGACACGTACGGAAGGCTTGGATCCTTAAGGCGGTTGAGGGAGTCCGACGTTGGGAGCAGTTCTTGACCGTTGGCAAATACCTCCAGGGAAGGCGGGGTTCGATCTCGTCGGACGAAGAAGCTCTGAATGACAACATTGTTGGTCGAAATTCGCTCAGGGGGACCCGTGGTTTCAGCGTTAACGGTGAGAACGTTTACGCCGGGCATATTCGCGGTTGAGAAGCGGACTGAACTCGTATCCGTCGTGTTCGAGGAAATCGTCTCTATGGTGTCCGTCCCGATCTTTCGCGTCGAATTGGAGGCGTCCGTGAGGTTGTATTGGACGTAGACGGAGTCGCTGGGGACGGCGCCGAGATTCGTGACGGGAAGGGCAATGGATACGTCTTCGCCCTGCAGAAGTGTGTCCGGAAGGGTGCGGCGAAGGCCGCCCGGATCGGCTGCAATCTCGGAAACCCCTTCGTACGCCACGCTCCATTGCGACAATTGAGGAGGAGTACCGGTCGTGGAGTCGCTCAGCGTGGCGCGAAGGCGGAGATACGGATGGGCTTGAGCGTCGATTTGGTCGAGGGACTGCTGCCCGGCGTCGCCGGTGAGGTTCGTAATGAGAGCCGTCGAATCCGGGGCAAGGACGTCAATTTGGAGGGCGTCGCGTTCATCCGGGGTGTTTGCCTTCCAGTTGAGCGAAGACCAGTCGCTTGCGGGGCCAATTCGGGGGGTGAGGGTAACGCCGGACGGGTAAGAAAAGGAGACGTCAGAGTCATGGATGATTTCATTAACGTCGCTTCCTTCCGACGGCGGGGATACGCGTTCGACCGTCTCTTCAGGATGGCCCTTCCGCGCTTTCAGGGTCCAAAGGTGACCGTACGACAACGAGTCAATCGCTTCAGAGTGGGGGGAAGTCGAAATTTGAGTCGTTCCCAGGTTGCGAAAGAGATTTTTCACTTCCCCGTCGATTGTTGCGGAGCTTTTCCGAGCGAGGTGACGAGTGCGCACGAAGACGTAGTCTCCCTCCCGGGCGACCTCGTCGAGAAAAGCGCCAAGAGAATCGATGGCTTCTTGCTGATCCCCGACCTCATCCTCGAATCGATCCGACAGGTCGTAGGTCGGAAACGATTCGCTCTCTTTTACCCGTCCCGTGCGGCCGTTCATGACCAGCACGCCGAAACCGAACTGTAGGTACTCGTAGCTGTCTGCTCCGTCAATTTTGAATCCGTTCGTCCTCGACCCGCCTCCCCGTTCGGACAGCGCCGAGACGTTTCGGCTGTAGCGGGCAAAGCGCCATCGCTGGTCTGATCGCTGGAGTCGGGTGTTCGCGTTGGACGAAAAGAGCCGGGTCTGCTGGAGCCAAGAGCCGTCGGGGAGCGACGGGGCTACGGTGAAGGTGCTGGACCTCCAGCTATCCTCAGCCGCGTCGGCGACCCGGGCCCGCCAGTAGTACGTTTCCCCCGATTCCAGCGCGGACGGTTGCCAGGATTGAACGAAGTTTTCTGCCTCCACCGTCGTTTGACGACGAAACGGGGACGAAAAGTCAGGCACCGAATCAAGCTGGGCGACAATAGAGGGGGCTTCTTCTGTTTGACGCGGAACGGTAAATCGCAGGGACGGACGGTCAGAGGAGACGGTTCCGTTTTCTATCGGTGAGATAAGCGAGACCCCGGAGTCGAAGACGACCTGGGTCTGTTCCGCCGCGTTGTTTGCCGTGTTCGCTTCCGCGTTCGCACGTTCGATTTCTACGCGGAACGTATTGGTGCCGATCGCTCGATTGTCCAGGGAATCCGAGAACTGGATGGTTCGGCGGAGTGGAACGCGCTGAAGACGGCGCGTTTTCCGGACGGCTTCTCCCGTTGGTTTTTTCCACGTGAAGTGAACGTCGACACTGTCTCGGGGAATCATCCCATGGTTTTGGACCTGAACCGACACCTGGATCTCGTCGGAGGGGATGGGAGTCGACGGCTCGACCGAAATGAGGTTCGGGGCCACGTGGAGGTCCGGTTTGTCGGGGAGGGCCATCTCTGTGGCCGGATCTCCGAGAAGACCATACTGGAGCAGGTGCTTGGCGTAGAACGAGCTGTTTCCGTATTTCGCATTTATCGAATCTTTGGCGCTACGAATGGCCTTCCCGAGAACCCGCACCGTGTCGACGAAGACGCGCTGCACGAGGGCGTCGTTGAGGCGGGCGGACGGCCTTAAGTTGCCGAGGGCCGACTCCCCGAAGTGAGCAATCCCGCCGTTCAGCGCACCCGATTTCGGGGTTCCGTCGGAGTGAAGGCGTCCGACGACGAGCTCTTCGCCGAGCGACGGGGCGCTTTTTTCCTCGAATCGGCCACCCGCGAAAGAGCCCGTTCGGCAGCCGAGAGACACGACCACCGGAAGCTGGCCGGCATTGTCAAATTCCGACGGGGGATCGGTGACGATTTCCCAGGTTAGGGCGCCCGAGTGGCCGAAATAGTTCAGCCAGCCTGCGCCGCGCTCGAGGTCAACGGACAAGGAATCTTGAAAGCTGGTATCGAGGGCGTCGTCTGCGTTTTTGTAATACCGGAGGGTGTCCATTCCCGTGTGAACGGGGCCGGCGTAGCTGTTTGTGGTTGCCAGCGTGTCCGATGCGATCTCGCCCCACCGGTTCGAGTAGTCTTGCAGCCGGTTCTGTTCGGACTCGGAGACGCCGCCGGCCAGCAGAAGCATGCGCTTCTGCCATCGTTGGAGGGGGGCCGCCTCATAGCTTCTCAGCTTTTCGACGAACAGATCGCCCTGTGCCACCGACCGAACGGGAATGCGGCCGATGGCGAGGATTTCCGACCAGTCGTTCGCCCCGTCCGTCTGCATGGCAAACCAACCGTCGGACGGAGAGTAGCCGAATGAGGGCACGCTCCACTCCGGATACAGCGTCGAGACGGAGCCGTCGCGGATGGGGTACTGGGCGTCGGCAAAGATGGTGAGAAAGTCGGGCGCCGGGTCCCAGCTCTGGGTTGCCCGTACGAATCGGCGAATGGCGATGGGGGTGGGGCGTCCGTAGTCAAACTCGTCGAAGACGTTTTGGACGAGGGCAATCTCGACGTCGTAGCCGCTGTGGGACGCGCGGTAGTCCGCCAGCTTCTGGGCCGACGGACGAAGGGCTTCCGTCGTTAGGATCAGATAGTCGGCACCGTGGGCCGTCGAGTCGCTCCACTCGCTCGGCGCATCCGCGCGGACGGCGGCGGGGGAGCGAAAGCTGTTGGGGCCGACGGCCCAGTAGGGCGTGGGCGCTGTGCCGGGCGTGTCGGTGACCGTTGCCGTGCCATTCGTGACGTCGGCGTCGTACCGGCGCGCGTCGTTCGGGTTGTAAACGTGTACCGTATCGCTCGAATAGCCGCTCAGTTCGAAGGTGTACTCCTGGGCCGCTGGGGCCGCGAATCGCTGCGTCTGGGTGTTGTCGGACGGCTCCAGAGAGCGGGTGTAGGCGGCCTCAATCCAGTCGAGAAGAACGTAGTTCTGCGTCTTTTCTTCTGGATTGGGACAGCTGCTCCCGTCGACCTCCTCGGAGAAGTTGTCGTTGTAGGAGGTGAGACGAAGTGTCAGTCCGGATGAGGGAATGTTCTCCTGCGACACGGAGGTCGTGACCGTGCGGCGGTCGGTGCCCCGCCATTCGACGGTTTGAAGCGATTCGAATGCAAGCGAGCCGTCGGACTGGCTGAGTTCCGCTTCTACTTCGACCCGGTGGCACGACTGCGCGGTAGCCGCGTCGAGCCGCACCGAGAGGTCGAGCTCTGCACTGGTGGGCGTTCGGCGTCCTACGGGGAGGGTGTAGGTGGCCGAGATGGGAGAGGTGTCGTTGTGGGAAAATTGTCGCCAGAAGTAGCCTTCCGATTCGGTGTAGAGGGAGTTGCCGTTTTCATTGGGGCGGCCAAAGTAATAGCGGTTGTCGCGTTCGAGGTGGACGGTGTCCCGAAGGGCGGACGTGGCTGACGAGGAGGACGAGGACGGATCCGTCTTCTCGTACCGACGGCCCTTTCCGCCTTCCCAGGTCAGCCAGTAGGTCGTCGTGTCGGAATAGAGACTGTGGTACGTGCTGCTCTGCGCCCGTTGGTTGTACCGCCGACTGTAATCGTACGCCCAGTGCTCGTCCGTGCCTCGATTGCGGCGACCGATGAACGTGATGGTGTCGGAAGAGGCGAAAGTCCCTTTCGGATTCCCAGTCACCTGAATGGGAATTTCCTCTCCGTTTTCGATCAGCCGAAGGTTCTCGCGAGTGATGTCGGAAAGGGTCGCTCCCTCTGGAAGGGCCGTCTGGATTGTGTTTCCGGAAACGTGGTAGACGCCGTCGGTCGTTACGTCAATCTGTACGTGGGGTGCGTCGGCGTCGTACCAGGACGGGTCGTAATCCGCGCTTGACTGGGCCTGGCTGAGACCCGGAACGAGGGCAAGCCCGCACAGCAGTATGAGAAGGGGCAATCGAAAGACGAACATACACGGTCGGAGAATGCTTCCGGAAACGGTCGTCGAGAGTAGAGAACCGCGCGCTTCTCGGAAAACAGAGATTATGAGGGTTGGTCGAGGGCGCGGCGGTACAGTGACCGCGTGCGGCGAATGAAAGAGGTCGGTCCGAAGCAGTCGAGGGTCAACGCTCGTATATTCTTAGCATCAAGTGAAGGGGCACGTTCGCGGATTGTTTGGAGCGCACTGGCCAATGCATCGGTATCGTCTACGGGGACGAGCAGGCCTGTGTCTTCGGTTACGAGGTCTTCGGGCCCTCCGCTGGCTGTCGCAACGACGGGAAGCCCTGTGGCCATGGCTTCGAGTAAGACGACGCCAAACGTTTCGTGTCGACTGGAGAGCACGAAGGCGTGAGCGTTCCAGAGGGCCGTGCGTACCGATTTGCGGTCCAGTCGACCTCGGAAAGAGACCTGGTCCGCAATGCCGAGCCGGTGGCTGGTTCGTTCTAACTCCTGGCGTTTTGGGCCGTCGCCGACGATGGTGAGGGCGACATCAGGCGTTTCCGAAGCCACCTGAGCAAATGCTTGCAAAAGCCCCTTAACGTTCTTTCGAGAGTTCAGGCCGCCGATTGTTACAAAGCGGAACGGAGCGGGGGAGGGGCGTCCGTCTGGCGGAAGTGTAAAAAAGGACGTTGGAGCCAGGTTCGGGTGGACCTCTATGTCGGATGGCGGAGCGAGATCGTGTGCGGCGAGCGTTCGCTTGAGGGACGTACTGACGGCAGCAATGCCACTGGCACGCCGGTAGCCCTCTTCGATTAGGGGCCAGCGCCAGGGGAAAATGGCCCCTCGCTGGAAGCCCGAAAAGTGCTCAGTAAGGACGCAGGGAATTGAAAATCGGTCACTGATTCGGGCGGCAGCGGCGCCGGCCCAGCGGGCGCTTTGGGCGTGAACGAGATCGGGGGGGCCGTAGCGGTTCACGTATTTTCGGGCGAGGCGAACAGCGCTCCGCACGCGGCAGCGAAGGCCGGGGGGGAAGCGCCACCACACGTTCCAGCCGTAACGACGGAGCGTTGGAAGGCCGTGGTCGTTCGTCCACTCCGTTTGGAAGTGTTTGGTCTGGAGTGCTGCCCAGGATGCGTTGCGCAGGCTTTGTTGTTCGGGGTAGACGATTCCCACCTGCATGCCGTGTTGGGTAAGACACTGGGCCTGTTCGACGAAATAGATTCCGTTAAGGGGGGCTTCAGTCGTCGGGTACCAGGAAGGAACCACCAGAACGTGCATGGGAGGAGAGTGGTGGACCGAGACAGGTGCGAGAACGCACGACGTCATTGACGTCAGGAAATTGGGAAGGAGGGGAAGAGGTTCTGGCGAATATTCCTCCTTCCCCGAAGCCGAAGACAGACGACTGGGAGAGCAAGTGCACGAGACGGATCCCGGAAGACGAACGGTGTACTCGGCCAGTACTAAGTGAAGACGTGGGTTCGTCGTCCTGGGTCTCAAGACGAAGATCCATTACGACTTTTCCACGCAATTGGCGAGGCTTGCGTATTGGTCCATGAGGTCGGCCCGGCAAAATCGGCGACGGGCAAGGGAGCGGGCATTCTCGCTTGCAGTTCCAAGCCGATCGGGATGGTTGAACACGTCTCGGAGGCGGGCCGCGAGAGCGTTTGGGGATTCGGGCGGCACGTACCAGCCACAGTCATGCGTTTCTACCAGCCGTTTCGTCCAGCCCGGATTCGTCACGACGACGGGGGTTCCGGTGGCGAGGCTGTCGTACAGTTTGCCGGGCGAATTGGCGGCCAACACGGGACGGTTGATGAAGGATACGATGGATACGTCGGCGATAGAGAAGAGGGCCAACGCCTTCGGGTAGGGAAGAGGAGGAAGGGAGCGAATGTGGTCGTGCTGCCGAGCAGTGCGCTGCACGACGTCATCGTAGTAGCCTCGACCGGCAAAGGCAAAGAGAAGATCCGAGCGACTGGAGAGCTGTTTCGCCGTTTCAAGCAGAGTGGGAATTGCGTTGGCGCGTCCGAATGTGCCGGCGTAGAGAATAAGGAAGCGACGATCGAGAGAAAAATTGCGTCGGAGTGCCGATTTCTGTTCGTCGGTGATGTTGTTCAGAAGTTGGAAATCGGATCCATACTCCAGGGTTGTGACGGACGCCTTGGGTGCGACTGTGCGCACGTGTCTTTCCATGTCTTCCGAAAGCGTGACGACGGCGGTGGCGCTTCGATAAAGGTGCGTTTCCAGGCCATGCAAGAGGGTGCGGAGGGAAGAAGACGAGACGGCGCCCATCTGGATGGGAAAGTCGGGCCACAGGTCTCGCACTTCAAAGATCCACGGGACGGAGCGAAGGGAGGCCACTGCTCCAGCCGCCATTGCTGCGGTGAGAGGGGTGGAAGAGCCGATTATGAGGTCGGGACATGGAATTTGAAGGCCCTTGACAAAGGCACGTCCCGCATATTGCAGAAAGGCGTGAAGGCGCTCGATGGGCGTCATGGAATTGTCGTACGGGACATCGAACTCCACGAGTTGGACACCGGGTGGAGTCCAGGGAAATCGATTGTCGAACCGGTCTGCTCTCCATTTCCTCGTCGTGATGACGGTTACCTCGTGGTCGCGGGCCAGCCGCTCGACGAGGGCGTAGGGCCGGGCGGCGGTGGGGCAGTCGGGCGTATGGTAGTATTGAAGGAACACGACGACGTGCATGCGCGGCGGGTTGTCCCCAAGCAATGGGGACGGAGAGGAGAAAATCAGTGCGTGCTTTCGAGAGCGGCCTCTTTAATGAACCATTCCGTGTGTGCTCGGGTCATGCAAAGTCCCTCCTCGTATTCGCCGAGTTTGGGCTCGACGGAGTGTCCCTCGCACAGTTGCAGAATCCAGTCCGGATAGTCGCCGCCGGCGGCGCGGGCAAGAGGAAATCCCCCGCCAAAGCGCGGATTGATTTCTGAAAGCGTAGGTTCGGGTTCGGTGCGAAAGGCCTGAAGGGTAACGGGACCTTGGGCGCCGAGCCGACCGAGTTCGCGTAGGAGGGGACGAAGCCACGTTCTCCACTCCGCATCGGGAAGGGTCCGGCCCTGGATAGACTCCCCGCTCCTCGTGCGAATCCGCAATCGGGGCACGTAATGGAGGAGTCTTCCCTCGAAGTCGAAGAGCGCATCGACCGTAATTTCGGGGGCGTCGATGACTTCTTGCAGAAGGGGGGTGTCGAGGGTAGAGAGAATTCGCGGCACGTCCTCGCGGGCGACACGGCGGGCGTTCTTGCTGGCGCTTCCCATGCGCGGTTTCACGAAGACAGGGTCGGGCCAGTCATCGAAATCGGAATGTTCGGGCCGCCACGATGCCGGCGTACGCGTTCCCTGTTTCGAGAAATGCTCGAGTGTTCTCCATTTGTCGGAGGTGAGGTGGAGGAGGGAGCGGGTAGACACGAGCACGTGGCTTCCGGCTTCCCGGAGGGCATCGCGCGCCTTGGCCAGGGGCGGAAGTCCCGGATCGATTGTGGGAACGACCAGATCGATGTCGTGCGCGCGGACGTGCTCGACGATTGTTGAACGATAGTCGGAGGTTCCGATGCGCGGGAGAATGAGTCCTTCGTCTGCAACCTGAAGAGCGGGGGCCAGCGGGTCGGCGTCGCCCGCCCAAACCCGCCCGTTGCGAGCGTGAGCAGCGAATTGAAAGGCTTTGAGGAGCGAGGTGCGCCGGCCGGCACTCGCAACAAGCACGTTCATCGTAGACGAAGGAGCCGGATGAGGGGCGCATTACCGATAGGTGGCATTCCGACCTCCAGGGCCCGTAACGCCAGTTTTGGAAAAGAGGACAAGCGGCGTTTGGAGGAGGATGCGCAGGTCGAGGCGGAGACAACGATTGCGCACGTACCAAACGTCATGGTCGATCCGTTCTGCCCAGGGGATTGCGTTCCGTCCGTGAATTTGGGCCCATCCCGTTAAGCCGGGGCGTACCTGAAGACGAATTCGCTCTCGAGAGTCGTACTGCTCTACGTCTGCGGGAAGCGGGGGACGGGGGCCAACGAGACTCATTTCGCCCCGCAACACGTTCCACAGTTGCGGCAGTTCATCGATGCCCCAGCGCCGAAGTGTCGAGCCGATCCGAGTCGTGTAGTCGGAGGGACGAGTCGGCTCTTTCGGCCCCGTTGACAGAGTGCGAAACTTTAAAATTCGAAACGACTCGCCGTATCGTCCCGCGCGGGCCTGTACGAAGAAGATGGGACGCCCGTCGTCCCACCAGATCCAGGCCGACACGGCGCAGAAGAGCGGCGCCAGCCCCACGAGGAGCAACAGAGCCCCTCCGACATCGAGGACGCGTTTCGCGATGTGGTACGGGCGATCTGAGTTCATCTTTCTGCGACGGCAAACGACTCGGAAAATGAAGAGAGACCATCTTTCAGCACGTCTGCAACCCGATAGAGGGCCTCGGTCGTCAGGTCGGCGGAGAACGGGAGCGCGAGGGTGCGGGCTGAGATCCGCTCACAAACCGGAAAATCCCCGGGGCTGTGTCCCAGTCGGTCGCGGTGGTACGGTTGCAAATGGATGGATGGAAAGTAAGAGGCACATCCCACGCCGTGGGCCTGCAGGTGGTTCAAGAGCTGATTTCGGGCGTCGTTTCCGAAGTGGTCGCGCAGGCGAACGACGTACACGAACCAGCTTCTTTCAGCCTTGGTCGAGCGAACCGGAAGGCGGAGGTCGTCGGAGAGGGGAGAAAGGATCTCCCGGTACGCGTCGGCAACCTGCTGCCGGCGGTCGTGAAGGGAATCCAGCCGGTCGAGCTGGACACAGCCGAGGGCGGCCGACAGTTCGTCGAGCCGGTAGTTGTAGCCAAGTCGATTGTGTTGCATGCGGCCGTTGCTGGTGCGCCCTTGATTGCGGAGCGAGCGGCAGGCCTCAGCCAGGGTCGCGTCGTCGGTCGTGATGCACCCGCCCTCCCCCGTCGTGATCTGCTTATTGGGGTAAAACCCGAAGGCCGCGGCGTCCCCAAAGCTGCCGATGGGTTGGCCGGAGATCGTGCCGCCGAGGGCCTCACAGGCGTCGTCGATGAGGGCAAGATCGTACTCAGCTGCCAGTGAGGCGAGGGCAGGCCAGTCGGCAGGACGCCCGAAGACGTCGACGGCCAGGATGGCCTGCGTGCGAGACGTGAGGGCCTGCTCCACTCGATCGACGTTGACGTTGTAGGACGCCGGATCGATGTCGACAAAACGGGGCTGGAGGTCTTCGTACAGCAATACGTTTGTCGACGCCACGAAGCTAAACGGGGTCGTAATCACCTCGGCACCCGGCTCCAAGTCCATGGCGGCGACGATGCAGTGGAGGGCTGCCGTACCGCTGCTCACAGCCACGGCGTGCTTTGTGCCGCACTGCTCGGCCATCTTTTCTTCGAACCGCTTCAGATATGGACCGCGCGACAGTCGGTCAGACTCCAGAACGTCGCGCACCTTTGCCTGCTCCTGGGCCGTGATCGAGGGACGGGCAAGGGGAATCTCAGTCGGCTCGACGACTGAGGACGACTCATCCAACATGGAAACACAAGATCGGATCGGAAACGTCACCGGAACACTACACACGTCGGAACGCGGACTTCTCTCACAGTTTCCGCTGGCTATCAACACCTCTCAGTGAAAAAAAGGAGGATTGGCGGGGGGCAAACCGGTTTTCGACTCTACGTTCCTACATCCGGGGAACGTGCGCTGCTTTTATGAATGTCGCTTTCGGTGATCAAAAAATCCAGACCGCCGAAGCGGGACGCGACGTGCTGCGCTCTTCTTTTCTATTGTTTTCTTTCACGGACGTGCTGGCGGGTCGCTGGGGGCGTGAGGGTAAGATCTGTTTCCCCGGCGTAGGGATCTTCGTTCCCCCGCGCAAGTGAACAGACAGGAGGGGCAGATGTCCCTGGAACGCCGAAATTAGAAGACCGGCCCGTCCAGATCTCGTCATTCGCCGACTGTTTCTCGTTTTCATTCTGGCTTGTAGAATTTCTTTTCTCGATCGATCATGAACA
>CAZSBW010000035.1:0-14945 GCA_964604815.1 uncultured Salinivenus sp.
GGCTCCCCATCCTCGGGTGGAGCCGTACGTCACGGCACTGTGCACTCTCACGGGCATCGGAGACGGCAACGCCGCCCGATGGATACTGCAGACAGCCGACCGACAGGCCCGGTCTCGTTAGCGGACGATGGATGGTGCACCGCTGCGCAATCTCGTAGTCCCCTCTGTCTCCACGGACTTCTTCACGTATCGGTAACTTCATCCGCTTCTGGTACCTTGGCAGGCGAAAGGAGTCTTCGAGGAAAAACGAGAGCATGGAGGGCTGGTCGGGGTCCGCAACTCCGCACCGGTTGACTCGTTGGGACGATCGTCTGTTCCACTTGTCACGAACAAGCCCACGCTGTGTCCTCTCGCTTCGAGCAATTCATGGCGCTTCGTTACCTTCGTGGCGCTGAAGGGAGTACGGAGGGTCGGAGTTTCTTGCGATTTGTGACCTACGTAGCGATTGGCGGGGTGGCGCTCGGGGTCGCCGCGCTCCTGCTTTCTCTCGCGATCGTTCGGGGATTCAGTGACAAGATCACGGAGAAAATCACGGGATTTGGGGCTCACATCCAGGTTCAAAGCTACTTTCACGATCGTCCGCTCCCCAATGCGTCTGGGATACAGTCGACGCTTGCGTCTACGCCCGGCGTGACCCAGTCGGCGTCTCGGATTGAGGATGTCGTGTTGCTTCGCCAGTCTGAGCGCTCCATCGATGGGGTGCGACTCATTGGGACGAATCAGCCCCCCGGCTACCTTCGTCGGCACGCGAAGCAGGGGGACTTTCGACTGAAAACCGCGGACTCTGATCAGGCGTCTCTCGTCGTGGGAGCAGCCCTCGCCAGTCGGCTGGGGCTTGAGATCGGGCAGACAGTGACGGTGTTTTCACTTCGCACGCAAGGCGGGGGGGCGGGGGCGCAGCTGAAGCGCCCACGTGTGAAGCAGTTTACCGT
Organism: uncultured Salinivenus sp.; assembly: GCA_964604815.1. Taxonomy (GTDB): domain Bacteria; phylum Bacteroidota; class Rhodothermia; order Rhodothermales; family Salinibacteraceae; genus Salinibacter. Next base: position 933 of record CAZSBW010000035.1, read on the forward strand.
GACGGGTACGTTCGAGACCTCCCTCTCGAACATCGACGATAATTTCATTTTCACCGATTTGAGTACAGCACGTCAGCTCGTGGGTCTCTCTGCGGGCGCCGTGTCGCGCTTCGACGTGACGGTACAGGACTTTTCGAAGGTCGACAGCGTTGCAAAAAGCATCGAGGCTCGCCTCGACTACCCCGCCACGGCCCGCACCATTCATGAATTGCAACCCTACGCCTCGCTGTTCGCCTGGGTCGATCTCCAGCAGAGCATTATTCCGCTCGTTATCGGCGTGATAATTCTCATCGGGGCCTTCAATATCATCGGGGCGCTCCTCATGATGATCCTCGAAAAGACCCGAGAGATTGGGGTCCTGCAAAGCCTGGGGACCTCGAAACGGGCGCTTAAGCGTCTCTTTCTCACACTTGGCGTGCTCATTGGGGCAGTGGGGACGACCATCGGTGCGAGTCTGGCCCTCACCCTTGGGTACATACAGCAGCGGTTTGAACTCATTCCTCTCCCGGCCGAAGCGTACTACATGACGACGGCCCCAATTGAATTGAATCCCATCGACTACGTTGTCGTAAGCGCACTTACACTTGCCCTCTGTGGCCTGGCGGCGTACGTTCCGGCACGCGTCGCGGCCCGCGTCGAGCCCGTCGAGGCCATCCGATTTCAGTGAGCTCGTAGCACCCCTGTTTCCTGTCCGTTTCGTTCATTGACACAACTTTGACCATGAGTGGCGATCCGCTTCCTGCCCCCGAACTTGGAGACCCGGCGCCCGAATTTGAACTCTTTAGCGACCAGAATGAACCTTGGAAACTGTCGGAGCATCTCGATTCGCCCGTGGTGATTCTGTTCTTTCCCGGGGCCTTTACGAGCGTCTGCACGACTGAATTGAACCGGGTGAACAACGAACTGGATCGATACGGGGAGGCCGACGTCGTTGGAATTTCGACCGACTCGCCCTTTGTTCTCGACGAATTTCGGGCCACCCAGGGCTTTGATTTTCCGCTGCTTAGCGACCACGACGGGAAGGTGAGTACGATGTATGGGGCGAAGTACCAGGCGAACTTTACACCGATGAATCTCGACCGCATTTCGAAGCGGGCCGCGTTCGTCGTTGACGAGGAGGGGAAGATCCGGTATAAGGAGATTCTGGAGAATGCCGGCAATCAGCCGGATTTCGACGCGATCGTTGAGACGCTCTCGGACCTCCCTGATGCGTGAATGCGGGTCTGAAATCCGTTGTCGCCCTTGGTTGTGCTCGGTCCCTACTTCGTCGGAACTGCATTTTCACTTCCCTTACCACCGATCGGTAATTCCGTGCCCTGAGTCCCGGCGGAACGCTTGAGGGGAGAAGAGCCTGCTCCACCCTTTACTTCCGTTATTGCAATAAAAACAAGCAAAACGATAACTGTGAAGGCAGCCTATCTGCAGTTTGCGCCGGAATACCTTCAGGTCGAGCACAATCTTGACGCTGCCGGTGCACTGTTGTCTGGGATCGACGCCGATCTCGTCGTGCTCCCCGAATTGTTTACGTCCGGCTACTTTTTCCAGTCAGAAGCAGATCTTTGGGCGGTTGCGGAACCGGTGCCGGAGGGGCGGTCTACCCGGCGTCTACGACGGTGGTCGGCGGAGACGGACGCGACTCTGGTGGCGGGGCTGGCAGAACGGGAGGGAGAGGATGTTTTTAACAGTGCGGTTCTCGTTCGGCCCGACGGCAGTGTGGAGACGTACCGAAAGGTCCACCTCTTCTACGAGGAAACGACGCTCTTCACTCCGGGTGATTTGGGCTTTCCGGTGTTCGACGTGACGACGCGCGACGGGACGCCGTACCGGCTGGGCGTCATGGTCTGCTTCGACTGGTACTTTCCCGAGGCCGCGCGCAGCCTAGCTTTGAATGGGGCAGACGTGATTGCACACCCGTCCAACCTCGTGCTCCCGCATTGCCCGGACTCGATGCCCATTCGGGCCCGCGAGAATCACGTCTTTACCATCACCGCGAATCGGTACGGCACGGAGGCGAACGGGGACGAAGAGCTCACGTTCATCGGAATGAGCGAGATCTGCGACCCGCAGGGCGAGATTTTGCGACGGGCAGATGAATCGGACGACGAAGTGGGCATCGTGACGTTCAATCCGATGGAGGCCCGGAACCGACAGATCAATGCGATGAACGACGTACTTGGCGACCGTCGTCCAGAAACGTACGTTCTGGGATAGCTCGTTTCGGCCATGCCGTTGGCGCTCACGTGCGTGGCGCTTCTCGCTGTACGTACGCACTGAGAGCATCGTGAATGCGCTGCTCCGGCTCTGAGTGAAGGCTCGGCTCGAACTCGAGGCCCGTCACCGTTTCATAGAGTTCAATGTAGCGACTGGCCACTTTTGCCCGGAACGCGTCCGGCAGGTCGGGCATCTCGTCCTCCGCCCGACCTTGAAACCCGTGGTCCATGAGCCACTCGCGCACGAACTCCTTTGAGAGCTGGCGCTGCGGCTCTCCCTGTTCCAGCCGTTCCGCGTAGCCGTCGCTGTAGTAGTAGCGTGAGGAGTCCGGCGTGTGCACTTCGTCGATGAGGACGTACTCGCCCTCCGGCGTGCGCCCGAACTCGTATTTGGTGTCCACCAGGATGAGGCCCTGTTCGGCGGCCATTTCCGTGCCGCGCCTGAAGAGGGCGAGGGACCAGTCGCGCAACTGGTCGAACGTGGCCGCGTCAATGTCGGTGCGGGCGATGGCCTCTTCCCGCGTCACGTCCTGGTCGTGTCCGGTCTCTGCCTTTGTTGTGGGCGTGACGATCGGGGCCGGAAGCTGCTCGCTCTCCCGAAGGCCCTCGGGCAGCGACTGCCCGCAGAGCGTCCGGGCGCCGTCCCGGTACTCACGCCAGGCATGGCCGGCCAGGTACCCCCTGACGACAAACTCAATCGGGGTTGGCTCGCACGCCTTCGCGACGGTCACGTTGGGGTCGGGCACGTCGACCACGTGGTTGGGGACCAGATCGTCAGTGGCGTCGAAGAAGTACGCGGCGGTCTGGTTGAGGACCTGTCCCTTGAAGGGGATGGTCTGGGGCAAGACGTGGTCGAACGCGGAGATGCGGTCGGAGGTGATCAGGATGAGCGTGCCGTCTTGTTCGTACGTGTCCCGGACTTTTCCCTGATACCGCGCCCCCAGATCGTCGTAGTGTGTGGCGGGGAGGGTGTGATCGAGATGCTCCGTGAGAAGTTGACGGTCCATGGAGGACGAATGATTGGCGGTACGTACCGAATACGAGGAAATCTGACGGAGAAGGAAAAAACCGGAAGCCAACTGCTAGGCGAGTTCCGGTTCGGTTGACTTTCGGATCTGCAGCTTTGGGGTGACCATCTCGGAGATCGGCTCATCGGGGCCGGTGTTGTTTAGACGGTTCATGAGAACGTCGGTGGCCTCTTCCCCGACGTAGTGCATGTTCTGCGCTACGCTCGTGAGACCGATAAACCGGCTGACCTTGATGTCGTCGTACCCCACGAGGCTGTAGTCATCCGGAACCTCTAGACCAGCCTCTCGGATGGCCTGCCAGGCGCCGATGGCCTGGACGTCGCTACTGGCAAACACGGCCGTCACGGGGTCGTCGAGATCAAGGAGGGCGTTCATGGCCTCGTAGCCCGACTCCTCACTAAATCCGTCGTGCTTTCGCGTTTCGCCGTGGGCGACCAGGGCGTCGTCGAAGTCGATGCCGGCCTGTTCCAAGGCCTGTTTGTATCCGTTCACGCGCGCATCGCGGAGGCGATTGCTATGCGGCGTGGTAATCATTCCAATTCGAGAATGCCCCTTCTCGATGAGGTGACTAACGGCCTGTATGACGCCGGGCTCTTCTTCCCAGTAGAAGGAGTCGAGGGGCGGCCACTTGGTTCCGATGAGAATGACTGGGGCACCAAGCGACTTGAGGTCCTGACCGGTGTCTTCATCGATGGGAAGTCCGGCTACAATGAGCCCGTCCATGGCCCCTCGTTCGAGGAAATTGAAAAGCGTTTTCCGTGGAGCTTCCCAATCCAGATCACAGAGCAGGAGGTCGAGATCAGCCTCGTCGAGACGGTCGCGGACCCCCTTCAGGAGCTCGTTGTGGAACGGCGTCGTAAATGTTGGGACGGCAACTGCGATGGTACGCGTGGCCCGCTGGGCGAGAGACTTCGCCGTCCGATTTGGGCGGAATTGGAGGTCTCGGATCGCTCCCATCACCTGCTCGCGAGTTGCGTCCGAAACATCCTGAGAATTGTTCAGCACGCGTGAGACCGTAGAGATGGCCACGCCTGCATGCTCTGCAACGTCGTAGATGGTTGTTTTTTCTTGGTCTTCGTCAGGCATTGGAAGAAGAAAATCAGATCGGGAAGATCGTGCAGTTGCGGTCCAAGAGACGGAAGTACGATGCTACGAGTCGATCAGGTCGTCCACTTCGAGATCTTGCGTGTTAGAATGCTGCTGGAGAGCGTCGAAGAAGGCCTGAGACGGCACGGAGGCGTCCTGCTCTTGGGCCGCCCGCAAGGCTTCTGTCACTCTCCCTTTCGCCCGTTGAAGGGCCGAATCAACGGGGGTTCCGTTTTGAAGCATCTGTAGAAGGGGAAGCGTTAGGCCGCTGGATGCTCCGTTCATGTCGTCGAGTCCACTTAGGTACGGCGCCTCGAACAGAGCAATATCTTCACCGTCGTAGTATAAGTCAACCGAAAAATCGGGGGGTGAGGAGTCTGTATCGTAAAAGTGAGCTGGCAGGCGGCCGCAGCGAAGCAGCACGCGCTGGGCGCCGCGCTGGCCAATGCGCTGGACGGCCACCTGTGCGTCGTCGAGGCTGGGAATTTCCATGCCCGCGACCAGGGAGGCGTCCGTTTTGCGAAGAGTAACGAGATCCGGATCGTCCAGATGCTCGAGGAGGGCGTCGAGCCCGCGCTGGCCGAGCACGTCCTCGCCGCTTGGGCCGCTTAGGGTCAGGTCGAGCACCACCGGGCCGTCGAGTCGGCTTAGGTGGTCGAAGGTGGTTTCGACCGTAGGAGCGTCGCCAATGATACCTACCTTGGCGGCGGTTGGCGACTCGGTTTCGGCCAGATGCTCGAACTGTGCGGAGACCGTGTCGGTAGGAACGTTGAGCACGTCGGTAACGATGCCGCGACCCGCCACGACGTGTGTCGTACACACGGGGTGGCCGTTCCCGCCCAGCGCCTGTGCCGCGAGAAGGTCTGCACTGAGGCCGCGCGACACGCCAGGATAGAGAGCACCGACGACGATTGGACGAAAGCTCATAATCGTGAGGGATTGTGAGGTGAGGCGAATGTCTGTCCCGAAGCAAAGTCGGGGAAGGTAAGGAATGTGATCGAAAGCCGCCGGATAGACCGTTTACGGCCACTTGGGCACTTCACGTGTCAGGAAACCGCACTGACGATTGACGTGGAAGGAGACGGACGTGTGTATTCCACGTACTACATGGGTTGATTCCTAAAACGTTTTCACGCCAGCGGATGGATGCAACGGGAGCTCGCTCGTTTCCTCATCTCAACGTCAATTTCACAATTGAAGGGTCATAGTAATTGCCGTTATTGCAATGAAATCCGAGCAGCTCAAGAACAAAAGATAGAGGGGAACCTCCGCTCATCCTCTCCAAATTCTTGCATTCATCACCTTAAAGGATTGAGAACCTGTTTTGCGAGCGGGTACTTAGCCGAGACACAATGGGCGAAGGGCCAAGGAGTGCTCAAATGAGCCAGGCTCACGAGTGAGCCGGAGTGGGACTACTAGGCGAGTGCAGAAACTTCTTGGCACGAGATCCACGAAGTCGTAGGCAGTAAACCTCTCGCCAAACAGGTTCTGACGGGTAACGTTTTCGGGTGGCTGTGAGGCGACTGTGGGGAACAGCTGAATACGTCAAATTCCTCTGACCGGCGTGATCCGAAAAGCCACCTCTTGTTTCCAGTATCGACGCTCTGAAAGGCGGTTTTACCTGTCGCTTCTGCATCGGATGGCCATCGGCAATGTAAGTCTCTGTTATTGCAAGCTAACGTCAACAAATTCAAAACATAGAGGGTGCTCTGAAGCAGACAGGTACACCTACGTTAACAGCGGACCGTTCACAAGCATACTCTCGAGAAAGGAGGGAGGGTACGACAGATTCGCCCACCGGCCGCTGTCTCCTCCCGCGCCTTTGAAAGGAAGGAAATCTCTTGGCACAGGGACGCATGGCGATGCGACCCTACATGTTCGTGAGAGGCTGATTTTCCGATGATCGTTTCTCTCTAATCCGTCTGTCTCATTCAGACGTGTACAAAGAATCACGGTTGATGCGGCACTACGTAACACCCGCCATTAGGCCGGATAGGCATCGACGCGCAATCGCACGGCAATCGCATCCACCCAGACGGGAGGGAGGCGGTAAATTTCGAAACTATCCGTCGTAGTCTGGTGCGTCGTCAACGTAGTAGGACGACGACTTGCCGGGCTCGGCATGAAGGTACGTCTTGGTTGTCTCAATGCTCTCGTGGCCGAGCGTTTCGCGCACGAGTTCCAAATCGGCGCCTTTCTGGAGGGCGTGCGAGGCGTGCGCGTGTCGAAACCAGTGCGGCGACACCTCAGACACCATGATGGGCTCTCCATCTTCGTCGCGCTTCACCACACCATCGTCCCGGACCTTTTTCTCTAACTTTACGCCCGCTCGTGTCGCTGCTTTCTTCACAATGCGCCAGATCTGCGTCCGTGACAGGCAGCCGCCTTTCTGAGAACGAAAAACGGGATCATCAGCCTCTCCGAAGCCATCTTCTTGCTCCTGCTCGTGGAGACGCACAATGAGGCTCCAGACTTTGCTGTAGAGCGACACTGCTCTCGTTTTGTCGCCCTTCCCGAAAAACGTCACTTGACCGCCGGGGTGGCCGTCCGGGCCTTCCAGATCCGGACGATCCTTGAGGTCGCGCCAGCGTAAATCCACCACGTCGGACACGCGTCCGCCGGAGGCGTAAAAGAGGCGGAGCAGCACGTGGTTACGCAGGTTTTTCTCGTCTCGGAGAATGGCCCAGAGATCGGCCTCTGAGAGGATTCGTTCCGCGCGGTTGTTCCGGGCTCTCGGCGTTGTTAGTGCCGCTCCCACATTATGGGCAAAATAGCGCAACTCCGTCCCGAAGGTAAATATGCTCTTAACTGCCGAAAGCTTCCGTTTCTGCGTAGACGTGGCATAGCCCTCATCGTCTAGGTGTTCTCGATAATCCTGCAAGTGGCCGAGTGTGACGTATCGGAGCGGGAGATCGACGTACTCGACAAACTGTTCGAGGTCGCGCGCATATTCGTCTTGCGTGCCGGGACTCTTTTCGGCAAGCCAGCGTCGGACGAGCGTCTGATCGGAATCGATCGAGCCTTTCTCATCGTCAGGGGCATTAAACGGAAGCTGTTCGACTCCGCGCTGAGAGAGAGCGCTTTCGCCATGATTGGGCGAAGCTTGGAGATCAGTCGGCGTGTCGGCAGTGGAATCTGGGGTTGGGGGGTCGGACTCTGAATTCGATCGCGACATGGTAGGAGCGGGAATGATGAGAAAAACCACACACTCAAAGCTGAAACGCAGAGAGCACCGGGCAAAAGCGCACCTTCTCATATAACGAAACAAAACGCTTATTTTGTTTCGTCAGAAAACGGGAGTTTCCAACTTTCTAACGTAATTAGGGAGCGTATCACTCTGAACCGAAAGTGAATCCGGAGACTCAATCTGCGATCGTTCGTCGACCTTATCCACCCCGAGTTGTCAACTCGATTGAGTTTGGTTATACGTCGAGATCGACAACGTCCACCACACTTTCGCTCAGTCGGTTTGTACGGCGGTCGGTGTCAGTAAGACGTTCGATAGAACTCGTCGACTGGAGTCGAGCGTGACGTTGGACTTGTTGCATCGTCGCTCCAGCATCGAGCGCAAGTCGGAGGCCCGTCTGTCGAAGCGCCTCAACTGTGACGTCTTGCAGGCCTGCTCGATGCCCGGTCCGCCGCACGAGTTTGTAAATGGCGTCGGGTGTCAGACGCGCTCCTCGATTCCGATTGCTGAGCGACCGCCAGAGAGCGCCTTCCTCGATGTTATACCGGGTCTGGACCTGTTCTATCGCCTCTACAACGGTTTCAGGAATTCTAACGTACGCACTCGTCCACGCATCTCCCGCCGGCAGGTCAATGACCCAGTGTCGACCAAGCGGACGAACGTGCCCGACGTTCATTGCGGCCACCTCGGTCCGGCGCAGGGACGCGTAAAGAATCGTCAGCAGCAATCCGCGATCCCGCACGCTGGAAGATTCCCGTTCCTCCGTCGCCTGAATCAAAGCCTCAACTTCCGACTTCGTCAGTACGGAGACCTGATTCGTTTCTTGCTCCTCATTTGCAGACCGTTTCAAATCAACTTGGCAGGCTCGCGCCGGATTTCGATCCATGTATCCCTCGTCCATCAGCCAGTCAAAAAACCGACGCGTAGCCGCCAGTCGGCGCCGCTGCGTTGATACCGATAGGTTCTCCGATCGGAGCGATTTCACATACGCCCGGACGTCTTTTCGCGTAACCTGCTTGATTTTCTCTAAAGTGGCCTCGCTAAAGCGATCCTCCAGAAAATCGGTGACATCAGTTCGATACGCCCGTCGGGTGTGTTGAGAGTCTATCTGGTCGAGAAAGCGACTAAGCACATTCATGGACTGGGTACATTCATGGACTGGCTCTGTATTCATGATAATTCACGTTATAAATAAAAAGAGTATATATCGGATGAAAGTGATAAATGAAATTATCAAGAACTAAAAATCGGTCGGCTGCCTGCAGCAGACGTGCAAGCAGCCCAAGGTTGGTTCTTCGCTCAGTTGCTTTCCTCAGCCGACACGTTCGCCTGGTAACGGAACGTGGCGGCAATGCTTCTTCCACCCGGCATATTCTCGGGACGAAGTGCGTGGACGGTTGCCCCATTCAGATAAGCCGACACCGCGGCGTAGTTGAGAAGGTCGCCGTCCCCCGGCTGCTGCGACTCGTGAACCTCAACGGTATTCGTGGTCGGATCGAAACGCCCCCACCGGTATTCCCCCACCGGCACAAAGAGCGTGTCCACCCGGCTGTAAGCGCATCCGGGGACAATCTCGTGGAAGTTGTCCGAAGCCATGTCGTCTTTCTGGTAATACAGTTGTTCGAACCGATCCATTTCTGCCTTCTCTGCTTCCTTGAAGGCCGGTTCGACAATCGCCCAGGCTTTCTCGTGCAGGTCGTCAAGGCTCACAGACTCGGGATTCCCCGCCACGATCTCATCGTCAATCAGGTGAGAATAACTGTTGATCTCCCGATACAGAGGGAGATACTCAGCTACCCCAGTTAGGACGAGCGGCACCTCTTCCCCGCCGATGTAATCACTTACACTGTCGTCCACCTTACGCAGGAAGCGCTTGAGTTCATCCTGCGGTTCCCCGCTCATGTCGTCGGCGTCGCCGCCCCCGTGTCCGTGATGAGAAGCATCCATCCGTGAGCTGCCGTCGGCCTCTGCGGTCCGATTCTGAACGTGCATTTGAATCTGGCTCTCCGGATCCTCGTACTGCTGAATGGCCTCAACAATGTCGGCGGGGATTTCAGCCGTTTCCACCTCGTTAATCGACTGGTGTGTACCCTGATAGAGGCGAACGTCGTTCTGGCTGAGGGCCAGCAGGTAGAAGCGGGTATTCGCTGCAATCAGGGGAAAGAGGGGCTTCAGGTGAAAACGATCATTTACGATTGCAAGCTCATCAAACGTCAGCGGCAGCCGATAAAATTCCGTCGTATCGGGTGTGATAAACAAGGCGAGGCCGTCCCCGATGTCCGTCCGCCAAAATCCGGGTCGATCGAGCAACTGCCGGGCCTCCGCCAGAAGATCGTCAACATCCTCCTCCCGGTACCCTTGATCCTGAAGTTGGTTGCGGGCCTCACGGAGCAGATTCTTCAGACGGGTTGTGTTTTGCGACCAGTCCGATTCATTACGGTAGGTCGGGAGGTAGAGCGAAATGCAAACGTCGTCTTCAAGCTCTGCCAGACGGCGAAGCTCTTCACGGTTTAAAAGGTCCATAAACGGAGTAATCGGCTGTTTATTCGACTCGTTCGATGAGTGTGAGGTACTTGTCCATGGATCCCCGTCTCGCTGTGACGGCCGTTGAGGAGCAGGTTCTCTAAAAGAGCGAGGAGTCCCTAAGTACGGCCCGGACAGGGGCAGCATCGGCTCCTTGAACGCGCAGCGGAAGGGACAACAGCTGATACGTCCCTGGGTCGACGCCGGCGAGACTCAATCCTTCGATATTGACGATGCCGCGTTCAATGAGGGCGTGGTGGGCTGGCAGATCTGTGCTATCGAGGGGATCGACGGACGGGGCATCTGTCCCAAAGAGCACAACATCTTTCTGGTCAAGTTTCGCGATTGTCTCGGGCATAATGGCCGTGACTGCGTCGGGCCATTCCTCCGTCGAAAGTGCACTCGCTTCCGTTTTGACGAGCACACGCGGCGTCTCCACCTCCGACACGTGGCGGGGGCGAATGCGGGAGGCATTCTGCACGTCGATGACGTCGGCCGGCCCCACAAAGGCAGAGAGGTCAAATGCGTCGGTTGAGCTCCCATTCGGCTGCACGTGGTAGGGTGCATCAACGTGGGTGCCGGCGTGCATGCTGATGTGTAATGCTCCGAGATTTACGGAGCCTCCCTCCTCGACGTGGGCCGTCCAGTTCCACTCCACGGGCTGATCGCCCGGCCACACGGCCGTCGCTGGGGAAAGCGGCCTGGAAATATCGATCAGATCCATCGTTGAGTTAGGCACGTTCGCGGGTAGGCGGGGATGGGGATCGCACGGGACGGTCGTGCCGCGGCAGCCGATCCCCGGAAAGAGACGGTGGCGGCGGCGTCGGATTCCAGTGCGGGCCGCCCGGCGGCCCACCCGACGAGTCGGAGTCGTCACTCCAGATGAAGTGCCAGAGGAGCGTGCCCAGAATGACGGGGCCGAACGCAACGAAAAAACTCAGTACTTGATAAATCCAGTTCATAACGTGCCCGACGACATAGTTCAAAGACGGGAAGGTGAAGCAGTGCAACGCGGAGAACGAGTGTGCTTCACCGCTGCTTAATGTTCACGCTCGACAGACTCAACGGTTTCGGAAATTCCGTGGTTGTGGGCGTGAAAATGCCGTTCTACCCCTTTCGATTCGACGCGACTGATTCGCATGTTGGGAACAGTAGTTTTGTTTTCCTTCCCCCCTTCCCTCCTATATGGACTACGACGCAATTATCATCGGGGCAGGCCATAACGGGTTGATCTCAGCGGCCTATCTGGCACAAGCCGGGTATCGGATTGGGGTCTTCGAACGACGCGGCATCGTGGGAGGAGCCGTATCAACGAAAGAACTGGTTCCCGGCTACCAGATCGATCTGGGCGGCAGCGCTCACATCTTGATCCGTCAGACCCCCGTGGTTCAAGAGCTTGAACTCGAACAATACGGGCTCCGCTACCTCGAACTGGACCCGATGTTCGTGGCTCCCTTTCCGGACGGAGACACCGTCTTTATCTATCGCGACCTCGACCGCACTGTTAATCACCTTGAGTCGATGTACCCGGGTGAGGGCAAGGCGTATCGGGAATTCGTCACGGATTGGCAGGGATTTGCCCGCACGATGCGCGACGTGTTTTTGGCCAGCCCCTCCCCCCTACAAATTGGAAAACGGATGCTCTTCGGGGAGTCCTCCTCCCTTCCCTGGAAAGAAGAGCTTCGTCACATCTTGCGACCGTACGAGCACGTCGTCAGGTCCTACTTTACCGAGGAAAAGCTCCAGACCCTAATCGCGTGGATGGCCGCACAGTCGGGGCCGCCCCCCACCGAGCCCATGACCGGCCCCTTCGCCCTTTGGCACGCCCTGTATCACGACGGAGGGGTGGCCCGCCCCAAGGGCGGATCCGGCATGCTCACGCAGGCGCTCCGCAGCCACATCGAAGCGCACGGCGGGGACGTGTACACGGACGCCCCGGTCCAGGACATTCTCGTTGAACACGGACGAGCGCAGGGTGTGCGGGTACGAGACCAGGTGTACACGAGTCGTATTGTGTGTGCGGCCACCCACGTGCGGGAAACGTTTGATCACTTGCTCCCCCCGAAGTACCGTCCGGAGAGCGCCGACGGGCTCCGTGTAGGCAACGGATTCGGGGCAATGCTGCGCCTCGCCCTCGACGAACCGGTTGAGTACGATGCGCATCCGGGACGAGAGGCCCGAGTCGGTCTCCAACTGCTCTGTCGCGATCTTAACCAGCTTCGAACGGCGTACGGGGAGTTTTTGGGGGATCGGCCGTCCAGCGACCCGCCCCTGGTGGCTATGACCTTCAGTGCTGTAGACGACACACTCGCTCCACCCGGCGGCGAGGTGCTCTGGCTCTGGGGCCAGTATTTTCCCTACGAACTTGCGAATGGGGACTCCTGGGACGAGATCGCAGACACCGTTGCTGATCGTCTCATCTCGCAGTTTGAAACCTATGCCCCCGGCATCCGCGAGCACATCGTCGGCCAACTGTTCCAGCATCCCGCTTGGCTGGAACGAAACCTGGGGCTCTACCGCGGCAATGTGATGCATCTGGAGATGAGCCTCGACCAGATGTTTGCGGGACGGCCCGCCTTTGGGCTGTCGTCGTACCGCGGGCCGGTCGAAGATCTGTATCTCACCGGCGCGAGCACGCACCCGGGCGGCGGCATTATGGGTGCCTCGGGACGAAACGCCGCTCGAACCATGCTAACGGATCTAGCGTGATGGGCGTGAGGTCCCCATTGACTTCATCATAGTCCATGCAGTTTTGGTGAAACCATGTCATACCTGGAGTTCCACCTCCTGTTCATCCTCCCTGTCATCTTGTTGATGGGAACGACCCTTCCCCGTTCGCTGGACGAGATGGGGGGATGGCGAGCCCGATGGGCAATCCCTCTCGTTGCTGTCATCGCATTTTCCTACACGACACCGTGGGACAACTATCTGGTTGCAAAAGAGGTGTGGTGGTACGGCCCCGATCGCGTGTGGGCAACGATCGGCTTCGTTCCCATTGAAGAATACCTCTTTTTTATCCTCCAGCCCGTGCTCACGGGTCTGTTTTTCTTTCAGTACGTAGGTCGGTGGGGAACCGCGTCGCAGGAGGCAAGCTCCCGGAGCGCGTGGGGCGGATTCCTCCTCTTTCTCGGAGTCGCTCTTCTCGGGGGCATTCTCCTTCTAAGCAACTGGCAATCGGGGCTGTACATGGGATTGGTCCTGTCCTGGGCAGCCCCCCTCCTCTCAGGCATGTGGCTTTACGACGGACAGACGCTGTGGACCCACCGGACCACCCTCCTTTACACGGTCGGCATTCCAACACTGTACCTCTGGGTCGGAGATGCAGTCGCCATACGATCAGGGATTTGGACGATATCGTCTGAGTACACCATCGGTCTCACGCCCCTCGGCCTGCCCATCGAGGAAGCCACTTTTTTTCTCGTAACCAATCTTCTGGTGGTAAAGGGCATCTTATTGCTCCTCTACGGCTCGCATGAGACTATTACCTCCTCTTCAAAGTTGATGAGCGCACGCGCCTAAGCCGAAAAGTGAGGATTATAACCCCATACTTACATTTCTCCGCCGATTAAGAGAGTCATATAATTGGGTCCGTCTTCCTCATTAATTACATTGGCGTAGACGAATTAAGCCAAGGACCGCTGGATAGCCCCATTGCTATTCGAAATCTCGTGGTCATAGAAGCGGTTTTCCCCATGCTTTTTCGGGCAGAGATCCGAAGGACGGATCTCCCCACGCCCGCTCTCTCATGGAGACAACCTGGATATGGGCTGCAACTGCGAATTTTTTCCACCCTACGGACCGCAGCCCCTTTCTTCTGCTCTACGTCGTAAAATCACCCAATAAACAGAGGCTTACCTATGCTACAAGAACTTCCCACTCTTGCGCCAGGACAGTATTCCCTGGTGTTCAACATGTTCTCGTTCACCATTGCGACCATGGCGGCGGCGTTCGTCTTCTTCGTCATGGCGCAGAAGAACCT
>CAZSBW010000036.1:0-14539 GCA_964604815.1 uncultured Salinivenus sp.
AGCAGCTTCGTCCACTGTGTCTCGGTTGAACATCAATCCACCAAACAGCTTCTGACGAAATTGTGCAGGCCAAAGGAAGAGAGCGATCGCGACGTCGAAAGGAGAGGGTTCCCTTCGCGAAAACATCAGAACCTCTTTCGCGCGGGCTTCTCTGTGCACGCGCGGCGCCCCGATAGACCGCAGCAGTCGGATATCCTCGTCCCATCGGCTAGTCGGTGCACGGAGCCGCTCAAAGAGGAACATTTCCCGGCATTTTCGGAGTAGGAGTTCTACATAGATCGCCGTCCGCACGGAGCCTTCGTCCAAACGCGACGCTGCAACCATGCTGAGCTTGGTTCTCATTGTTCTCATCAGCTACTTCCTCGGGTCCATCCCCGGTGCTCTCTGGTCCAGCAAGGGGCTGTACGGGGTGGACATTCGAAATTATGGGAGCAAGAACGCCGGGGCAACGAACGCTTTCCGGGTCGTTGGCTGGCCGGCCGGCGTGCTTGCCACGGTGGTCGACATGGGGAAGGGGTATCTGGCGGCCGGCGTGGTGGCCGAATACATCCGCGTTGATCCGCTTCCCGCCTTTGGGCTCTTTGGCTGGGAGATGGACGCTGTAATCGGCCTACTCGCCGGATTGGTGGCCATTCTGGGACACATGTTTCCCATCTTTGCCCGGTTTCAGGGAGGAAAAGGCGTGAACACGGCGGCCGGCATACTCTTTGCCCTCGCCCCGTGGACGATGCTCTACACCATTATCGTCTTTGCGGTTGTGGTCTTTTCGTCCCGCTACGTGTCGCTCGCGTCAATGACGGCAGCTGTCGCGTTTCCCACCATCGTCGCCATTCGCAGCTACGGCCTTGGCATTGAACACCACCCGAGTCTCCTCATTTTCGGGATCATTCTCGCGCTGGCCATTGTCGTGGCCCATCAGTCCAACATTCGTCGCCTCCTGCAGGGCAACGAGAATCAGGTAGGCTCCTTCTCCCCGGCGCAGGGAATGCTGGGGCGCGGGGAAATTTAGCGCCTGCCCTTGCCCGTGTCCGGAGCCTCGTTTCTTATTCTTCACTCTCCATGGCCACAGCGATCACCCTTTTTGGCGCCGGCAGCTGGGGAACGGCTCTGGCCGTTCATCTCGGGACGGCGGGACGGGACGTGACGCTCTGGGCGCGCCGTCAAGAGGCCGTCGACCGGATGCGTCGCACCCGGCACAATCCCCGCTACCTCCCCGACCTCCGCATTCCAGCGTCGGTCCGAATCACGGCTGACCTCGAGACGGCGGCAATGGCGTCCGACCTCTGGGCCGTCGCTGTGCCGTCTCAGAGCCTGCGCAGTGTGGCCCAGCGGCTTCGGCCGCACACGAAAAACCTGGACGTGCTCGTGTCCCTTGCCAAGGGCATCGAGAACGAGTCGCTGATGACGATGTCTCAGGTGCTCGGGGAGGTTCTCGCGGGCCTTTCGGCCGAGCGCATTGGCGTCCTCTACGGCCCCAGTCACGCGGAGGAAGTGGCCGAGGGACATCCGACTACGGTTGTGGCGGCGGCGCCGGACGAGCCGGTCGCCGAACAGATCCAAGACGCGCTCATGACCGACGGGCTCCGCGTGTACGTGAACACGGACGTGATTGGGGTCGAGATCGGCGGCTCGGCCAAGAACGTACTTGCCATCGCCGCCGGCATCAGCGACGGGGTGGGCTACGGCGACAACGCCAAAGCTGCCCTCATTACCCGGGGGCTCGCCGAAATTCGACGGCTCGGCCTGGCCCTGGGCGCCCGGTCGCAGACGTTTGCGGGGCTGGCCGGCATTGGGGATCTGGTCGTTACGTGCATGAGCCAGCACAGCCGAAACCGCCACCTCGGCGAGCAAATTGGCAAGGGGAAGACGCTGGAGGAGATTCGCGATGAGATGGACATGGTGGCCGAGGGCGTTCGAACGACCCAGTCGATCCACGAGCTTGCCCAGCGCCACGAGATCGAAATGCCGATTA
Organism: uncultured Salinivenus sp.; assembly: GCA_964604815.1. GTDB lineage: Bacteria > Bacteroidota > Rhodothermia > Rhodothermales > Salinibacteraceae > Salinibacter. The sequence continues at coordinate 1,973 of CAZSBW010000036.1, forward strand.
CGGAGGCCGTTCACTCGGTCCTGTTCGACGAGGAGAGTCCTCGGGACATGGTCCGAGCATTGATGACTCGCGCGGCCAAGCGTGAGAACTGGCTGCCAGAGGGATTGGAAGGGGCCGTTTCAATGTAGGAGGGGGTTGGATTGAGGAGATTTCTATTCAGTTGTTGCCCTTCCGCGGGGAAGCGGGGCCGCAGCTGTGGTGGTCGGCCCCCATATTCAGAGTCCTGGCGTCCGGGGGTGCGCCTCCGGAGTTGTCACACTTACGCACTCGACGTCATGACCCCTCGTGAACTGGAACAACTCGTGGATCTAGGGGAGGGGATTAGTTTGGAGTTTAAGCGACGAGTGCCTCGCCCGGAGCGCATCGCGAAGGAGATTCTGGCCCTGGCCAACACCAACGGCGGGCGGATCGTCCTTGGGGTGAGTGACGACGGCGCCATTGAGGGGTTCGAGAACGTGTCCGAGCAAACTTTTCTTCTGCGACAGGCCACGGAGAGCCATTGCTCGCCGCCTGTCGAATACGACACTGAGCGCATCGTGGTGGGCGACCGGCGCGACGTGATCGTCGCAACGGTGCCGGAGAGCAACGACAAGCCCCATTTTCTAGTGTCGGACCCATCCGCGAACGGGGAGGGACCGGTCTACGTGCGGGTGGAGGAGCGGAGCGTCGAGGCCAGTGACGAGACCGTCCAGCAGTTGCGGGAGCAGCAGCCCGAGGAGAGCGTGACCTTCGAGTTTGGAGAGACGGAGTCTCTTTTGATGCGCTACCTCGACGACTACGGTCGCATCACGGTGCCGCAGCTCGCCCAGTTGGCCGACATTTCGCCGGAGCACGCCTCCCAGACCCTGCTCCGTCTGGTTCGGGCCGACCTGCTTCACCTCCACGCGGACGAGGATGGGGACTATTTTACCCTCAACTACTAAGGAAAGGCGACCGTGCGCTCACTTGCCTTCGCACACTTTTCTCTCCGAACGCCTGATGTTTTTCAACATCACACTTGTCATGCTCGCGGCCGTGGCCGGAACGGGAGTCGGCTTCTGGCTCTATTACCGCCGCACACAGGTCTTGCGGAGGCGCCTCTCCGACGCAAATCGCGAGCTGGAGCAGCTCCAGCGCACATTTAACCGGTTTGCCCCCGCTCGTGTGGTGGACGACATTTTGGAGAAGCGGTCCCTCGACATTGCTGAGACGCGAGAAGTCACCATCCTTTTTGCCGACCTGCGCGGTTTTACGGCGATGAGCGAGCAGATGGAGGCGCCCGACCTGGTCGCACTTCTCAACAAGTACTTTCAGCGGATGGACCGGGCGGTCGACGAGCACAGCGGCTTTATTTCCAAGTTTATCGGCGACGGTCTGCTTGTGCTCTTCGGGGCGTTGCATCACAACCCCTGGCAGTCGACCGACGCGGTGAAGGCGGCCCTCGACATGCAGCGACAGGTGCAGGCCCTCGACGACTCGATCGACGCGCCCCAGCTGCCGGGCCTTTCGTTAAGCGTAGGCATCCACCGGGGACCGGTGGTGGCCGGCATCGTGGGCAGCTTTGAGGTGAAGGAGTTTACGGTGGTGGGACGACACGTGAATCTTGCCTCGCGCGTCGAGGAGCTCACGCGGGAGCATGAGGTAGACGTTCTCATCACCGATGCGGTGCGGGAGGACCTCGATCCGTCGATTTCGCTCGTGGAGCAGCCGGCGCGGCCCGTGAAGGGCATGCAGGAGCCGGTCGTGACCTATGCGGTCCAGACGAACGAGTCGAAGCAGTAGCGATTGGGGCGGGTCCGTTTGTAACGCGGGGCCGGTAAAGGGGCTCCCTGCAGGCCTCGTTTGTGCAATCCTGAAGAGCCCTTGAGACTCTCGAGAGCCGTAAGGTGAACAATGCTCTTTTAAAAATTCGGGTACCGATCCCTCGACGGGCCCGGCTTGATTTTTTCTTGCGAGCGAACGTTAAAAGTTTGATTCGTTCTGGTCAGCCAACCCAATCGACGACCTTCCAAGTTCTTCACGACTGTCCCTTGACGCCCCGGGGGGATATTTTGCTATACTACAGATGCAGATATGTTATTTTTAAAAGCTCGGCCAAAAGGCCGGGCCTTTTCTATTTACGCCTTGTCTCTAACGCTCTCATGTCTCGCCTCCTTGTCTGTCTTCTCGCTCTCAGCCTCGCAGGATGTGGCGTTTTCGGTTCGGATGGGGGCTCAAGCCCCAGTTGGACCGGAGACTGGAGGGTGATAGAAGATTTCGCTGGTGAAACGCCAAGAATTGAAACGTACTGGTCGTACAGCGAAGACCGATACACCATTTTTAGGAATGATCCGGGCTCAGGGTGCGATATATTCAGCTATGAGATCGTGGAAGTTGACGGGAGGGACATTAGGGTCGATTTCTCCGGCGACTTGGAGACCCAGAGGCTGACCGTCTCAGACGAGGAATTGACTGTTGAGTTCGTCCGGGCGAACTCACCGGATGTTGAGGGTAGCACAGTTAGGGCCACGTCCGTAAGTGAAAGCCCTCGCAAGCTCCTCGGGTGTGAAGCAGCGAAGGCGGCAACTTTCAGAAAAAGAGATCCTCCAACCAGGCCGGATCGCTAGTTAACCCTGGCTAGATCATCTGCTCGCTCAGATATTCCCTACGTTAGAAGACTGGCCATCCTCTTCGGTCCGGCGGAAGCTGTTCGCTCTGAGCAGGGCTGAAGCGGAAACAAGACGGTCCAAAATCTTTCCGGCCGGGATCGGCCGGTTTCTGGCGCTTCCAGTCGTCCTCGGGTGCCCGCTAATCCCATTCCCCGCGTCTCCACGGCCCTCCCCGAAAGATCGTGTACGGTGTTGAACCCCCATGGCTTTTCTACGTCCCGCACTGAGAGCGCCAAAACAGGAGCGCACCGCTTCCCCAATCGTCTCTCAGGCCTCCCACTTCGTGTACTGTCTGCAGGTCGCGGAGGCGGATCGCTTCCGCAGTCCCGAGGTGACGGACCCTGCAACGGAGGAAACGTTCGGAAATGCGTAACATTTGGAGCGGCGTTCCCACTATATTCCCGAGCCATTCCCGGTTTGGTTCTACTTCTTTCGCTTTCTCGCAAGATTGGGGGAACCGGTCTGAATAGAAAATGCCCCTCAGACCGCCGAGTAACGGCGCTGAGAGGCATTCTGCAATAGTGCGAGCGGGGGGACTCGAACCCCCACGGGGGAGGACCCCCACGAGATCCTAAGTCTCGCGCGTCTACCAAATTCCGCCACGCTCGCATCGGACCCGTTCCTCGTTTTGGGAAAACGCCGAATTCCTATCGGGGCACAGTCCTCAAGTTCCGGGGATCCCGCCGCCGCCCCGACAGTACAGATGCCCCACGTGTTGTGCTCTGTCCAACCAACCCGGTCCCCCGACCGTCCCGCTGATGGACCCACTGCGTACGTGTCTTCGTGTTCTGGGCGTGTGCTTTGTCGTCCTGGGGCTTAGCAGTGCCGCTGTGGGCTCCACCGAGGCTCAAGATCGGGGCGTCCCGCGCTTCGGTTCCCTCGTCGATTCCGACACGGTGGTGGCCGGCTCCTTTGACAGAGGCCGCCTGTGGTCCCTGGCACAGCCCCCACTCGACTACTTTGAGGACCAGTATGGTGTACGTGCTGACGAGCGCGGCCTCCGCCATGCGCGTCTCGGGACCGTTCGGCTACCGGAGTGTTCGGGAGCCCTGGTATCGCCGAACGGCCTCGTGTTAACGGCAGCCCGGTGCGTGCGGTCATTTCGTATGGGCGACACGGATTCGGCGCGTGCCGCGTCCTTCTACGCCGAGACGCGAGAGCAGGAGCGATCCCTCTCGGGGTTGTACGCCGAGCGGGTCGTCGACGTCCGAGACGTAACGACTCAGGTTGATTCGGTACAGGAGGCGGGACAGCCCCGCGTCCAAGAGCAGATGCAGCAAAAGGCTCCGGACGACCATCGGGTCGAGGTTGTGCCGGAAGGGGGGGGGACGCGGTTTGTGGCCTATACGTATCGTCGCATCGAGGACGTTCGGCTTGCCTTCATGCCCGACCGGGACGTGACCGTCCACGGGCGGTTAGGAGAGACGCTTACCTACCCGCAGCACGCCTGGGACGTGGCCGTGCTCCGCCTCTACACCGACGACGGTCCCCTCCAGACCCCCCGACATCTTGAGCTTCGGACGCAGGGAGCACGGCCCGGCGATGCGGTGTTTGCGGTGGCGCATCCCCCGTCTGTGCAACGGGCCGAGACGCACGATCAACTCGCCTTCCACCGAGACGTACAGCTTCCGGTTCGGGTAGCGGCGCTCGACGCCTGGACGACGCGCCTTCAGCGGTACGTCGATTCAGCGTCGGCCCCGGGCGTGTGGGCAGATCGACGGGGAGAGGCCCGCTCGGCGTCCCGGCAGAGCCGCGCTCGGCTCGAAAGCCTTCAGAATGACTACCTGAGGGCTCGTCTCCGGAAGCGAGATGAAAATCTGCAGCAGGATGTCGCGGCGGACTCTGCACTGCATGACAAGGTTCGCGGACTGTTCGAGCGGCTGGCAGCCCTTCAGTCGGAGAAACGGGCGTATGCCGATCAGTATCGAGCGTTCTGGTTGCTCTTGCATCCCGAATACAGTTCGTCGACGCTCCGGCGAGCCCTGCTCGCGTACCGAATGCAGAAAGAGGAAAATACGTCCTCGAACTCGGAGCTCGAGACGGCCCTGCAATCGGTGCCGTCGCAGCCTATGGCCCTCGACGCCGCGGCGATGGGCGCCCACGGGCGTCGCCTCCAGAACCACCTGGCCCCCGACAGCACGCTGGCGCGCAGACTGCAGGCGCTCGATTCAGCGTCGTCGATCGTACAGGCGTCCCTCTTTTCAGATTCCAGCCGCACGCAGGCGCGCCTGCAGGAGGGAAGCGTACCCGAGGATGATCCGGCGGTCGAGCTCGTGTCGGCCTTCTATGACCGATACGCCGATTTCGAAGCGGAATGGTCGTCTCTCCGCGAGCGAGAGAGGCGGCTTACGGATTCGCTTGCTCGCGTCCGTCGTCGGGCGGCCGAGATGCCTGTCGCGCTCCCGCAAGACCGGACGCCCCGAATTGCGGACGGACGGATTCGCGGGTATCGGTACAATGGTACGCACGCGCCTCCCTTTACGACCTTCTATGGATTGTACGGGCAGCATTTTTCCCATCGCCCCGACACGACGACTGCCCTTCCGAGTCGGTGGCAATCGCCCCCTGCTTCGTTTGCGCGCTCGACGCTGCTCGTTACGGCGGCCAACACGGATTTGGGCGGCGGGGCGTACGGAGGACCCCTCCTAAACACGTCGCTGCAATTGGTCGGCGTTGTGTTTGGCGGAAACGCCCAGAGCGCAGCGGGCCACTACCTTTTTTTGCCGCGTCGGATGCGCACCGTGGCCGCTGACGTGCGCGGCGTGCTGGAAGGACTGTCCGAGATTTATGAGGCCGAGCGGCTCGTGCAGGAGATGACGGGCAATCCCGTCTCCCAATAGTCGCTCTATTCCTTGCATCGTCTTTTTCGTTCAAGTTGCCTTTGCCAATGCGAACGTTTTTCTACTGGGGGGCGGGTGTCTTTTTCGCTGTCTTACTTGCAGTGGCAGGATGTGGCACCCCGCGCCAGACCGTAACGGTGTCCGAGCGCCCCCCCGAGCCCACCGACACCGTGACGAGTCCAGCTGATACGCTCGCCGCGGAGGGAGACGTGTCCGCGACGATTCCCGTTCCGGCGGGCTACGACACCGTCCAGGTGGGGCGGTTCGACCGCGGCAAGCTCTGGCCCCTCGATCAGGTGCCGACGGACTACTTTGAGTCGGCCTACGGCGTGAAGGCGGATTCGCAGTGGCTCGGGAAGGCCCAGCGGGCGGCGCTTCGGTTCGGCGAAAACTGCTCGGGCTCGTTCGTCTCGTCCGAAGGACTCGTTATGACGAATCATCACTGTGCTAGGGACGCCATCTCACGCATTGGGCCGAACGGAGATCTTCTCCTCGAAAACGGGTTCTACGCCGATTCGCTCGGGGCGGAGCGCACGGTTCCGAATCTCCACGTCGAACAGCTGGTCCACATTGAGGATGTTACTGCGCGCGTTCTAGGGAAGCGAGGAGCATCGCCCGGCGGGTCCCGCCAGCAGCGGGTTGAGCAGCTTCAACGGGTGATGACCAAAAAGGCCAAAAAGACGGATGAACGGCTTCGGGTTGAGATTGTCGCGCTCTATCACGGCGCTCAGTACTCGGCCTATACCTACCGCCGGTACGAGGATGTCCGGCTCGTCATGGCGCCTGAACTTCAGGTTGGATACTTTGGGGGCGAGTCCGACAACTTTACGTACCCACGATTTTCGCTGGACGTGGCGTTTTTCCGGGTCTACGGCGAGGACGGCACGCCGCTGCGCCCGGATCATCACTTCTCTTGGGCGGCTGAAGGGGCAGAGCGAGGGGACCCGGTCTTTGTGGTTGGAAATCCCGGGTCGACGAGCCGACTCGAAATGGTGTCGCAGTGGACGTACAAACGAGAGTACAAACTACCTCAGCGGCTTGAAGTTTTTCGGCACCGCCGAAATCTCCTCCAGTCCTACATTGCCAACAATCCCGAGAAGGCGACGACCTACGGGCTGCAGAATACATTTTTTTCGATTGGAAACTCCATCAAAAGCCTCAAGGGACAGCTGAGGGGATTGCAGGATCCATATCTCATTGCCCGCCGGGCGAAAGCCCTTCGGAGCCTCCGAGATACCGCGGCCTCGGTAGACTCCCTGCAAAAACACGTACAGGCAATTGGGCAGATCGAGCAACTCCAGGAATCAAAGCGGATTTTGGCGGACAAACGGCAGGCCTTTCTGACGTTTGCAAATCTCGAACTGGGGTCTCGAATTCTCACTCGGGCCGTTCACGGGTACTTCTACGATTTTCTTCGAGAACGTCCTGTGCGTCCGGACCGAATCCAAGATATTCGAAACGACGCCGAGAAAATTGCCAATTGGCCGGATGAACTCGAAAGGACCTTCCTCACTGCGCAGTTGGAGGAGATACGAAACGCGTTTGGAACGAATCATCCAACCATTCGGCAAGTCTTCAAAGAGCAGTCTCCCGAGAAACTCGCGGCTGACCTTGTGGAAAACAGTGCTCTCACGGACTCCACGACATTCCTGGCCCTGCTTGAGGAGGGATACCTGAAAAGCAAAGATCCTTCGGTGCCAGTGATTGAGGCCCTGGCTCCGCTGTTTCGGAGCACGAATCGGCGGATGGAAAATATCCGACAAACGGAGAAGAACATGAACCGCCGTCTCTCGAAGGTTCGACGCGCCGTCTATGGATCGAGCATCTCTCCGGAGGCGTCCTTTACCCTTCGGATTTCCGATGGGGTAGTAAAGGGATATCCCTACAGTGGAACGGTCGCGCCGCCCTTTACCAACTTCTACGGCCTGTACGATCGCTACTATTCACACAGCCGAGAGGATTGGGGACTTCCGGACCGGTGGATCACGCCGCCCGATTCATTTGACCTGGAGACGCCTCTGAATCTCGTGTCTACAAATGACATTTCTGGCGGGAGCTCGGGGTCGCCCCTTCTCAATGAAGACCTCGAAATTGTAGGGGTTGCGTTTGACACCAACATGGAAGCACTCCCGAATGAATACCTGTACCGGGATCGCGAAGCGCGAGCAATTTCGGTTGACGCGCGCGGCATTCTCGAAGCCCTTTACGACATGTACGGTGCCACGCGACTCGTGCGCGAGCTGACACGACCCCGCCGCTCGGACGAACAGGTTCAGGCTGCCTCGTCCGGCCCCGAATAGCCGTCCTACGACCTATTGGGGACGTTTGCTGCTTGGAGCGCGCTCACGATGCTGGGCGTGACATCTGTCAGGTCGGTGACCTGAGCAAAGTAGGGGGCGGCCCATCCGTAGACCAGGAGAGGAACTGGGTTGCGCGTGTGCTGGGTGTGCGACGTGTTTTCGAGGTTTCCGTGGTCGCTGGTGACGAGGAGGGTTTGCTGGGCGGGATGCAGGGCTTCGATGAGAGCGTCGAGAAACCGGTCAAGCTCTGTGAGAAGCGTTTCGGGGGGCGTGTCAACGCGGTTGTGTCCCACCTTGTCGGTCAAAAAATACTCGAGCAGGGTGACGGCGTGCTGGCGGGCGGTTGAAGCCAGAATCTGTGCGGCTTCTTCCAATGTTCGGGGGGGGACGTCCAGGTTCAAGAGAGTGCGCCAGGTCGTCCCGGTCAGGTCGGCGGGGAGGGCCCGCTCATTTCGGAGGGCGTCAATGTCTCGAATTTCTATCTCGGCCGCCGTGCAGCACTGCGTTGTGACCGTCGAGCGGGGCCGGCGTGCGTTGAAGTACTGGGGCGGAAAGGCGTTGGCGAAGGCGGCGGGGGCCTCGTGCTGGGGCAGCAGGGCCTTGACCTTGTGGAACAGATTGGCCTGGTTGAGGGCGTCGTTCGTCTCGGAGTGCGGAAACGGGCCGAAGTGACGGCCAACCAGACGGGCACAATTTACGCCTGTCATGAGGCTGGCCTGACCGGTGCCGCTTTGGGGGAGGCCCTCGACCCCAAGGGTTGCGTCGAGGGAGCGGACGAGGTGGCTGGAGGTAGAGCGTTCGTCGAACGGCCGCCGCCAGGGTTGTCCCCCTGCCAGGCGACGAAAAGCCTCTCCGCTGTGTTCGGCGAGCGGATTGGCGGAGGTGTCCGGGCCCAGCCCAATCCCGTCTATAAACAGAAAGAGAATGTGCTTCATGAGTGCATCGAGTACGGAATCTATCCGATTCTCATTCACCTGTGCTTCTCTGCTGGTCTCCGCCGTCAGAGTCGGAGGGGCCTCGTGACCTCAGAGCAGAATTTTAACGGGGGATCGCCTCGGCTCTTCCGGACCGCAAATTGCGGTTCTGCACGGCAGCAGGCATGTTTGGAATGAATCGCATGTGTCAGAGGTCTCAATTGGCGGTGGTCCACCGGGTTTTTCGAAAGCTCAAAAGATTCTTCCCGTCTTCATCCTCCGAGTCCCCGACGTATGCCCTCGTTCTGAGTGGGGGAGGAGCGCGCTCAGCATATCAGGCCGGAGTGCTTCGGTACATGTCGGAGGCCTTTCCGGGCGCGTATTTTCCCATCATGACGGGCATCTCTGCAGGGGCCATTAACGCTGCCCATCTCGGAAATCATACGGGGTCCTTTCCGGATGCGGCTGCTCATCTCGTCGACAGTTGGAATGGACTGGAGTTGGAGAACATCGTCGAGGTGGAGTCCGGCTTCAGCATGCTCTGGGGACTCCTTCAGCAGCAGGCGCCCGAGAAGGATGAACTCTCCTCGGCGGACGTGCGTCACACCCACGGGCTCCTCGACACGACGCCCCTCTGGAATTATCTCCGGGAGCGGCTGGGGGCGCCCGACGGTGAACTGACGGGCGTTCGCCAAAATTTGGATGAGGGGGCATTGCAGGCCCTGGCGGTGATCACGACGAATTACGCGACGGGTCAAACGGTGACGTGGGTGGAGGGCAAGAGTTTCGATCTCTGGGAGCACCCGGATCGCGTTAGCGTCCACGCCGATCTCACGGTAAATCACGTGATGGCGTCTACGGCCATTCCGCTCGTGTTTCCGGCCGTACGGATTGGGGACGCCTGGTACGGGGACGGGAGCATTCGCCTCTCCGCGCCGCTGGCGCCGGCCGTGCACCTCGGAGCCGATCGAATTCTGGGTATTTCGAACCGATACCGGCGCAGCCGATCTGAAGCCGACGAGCCGGCCGTACAGGGCTATCCGCCGGCTGCTCAGATCATTGGCATTCTCATGAATTCCATCTTCATCGACGCTCTCAATCAAGATGCCGCCACGCTTGAGCGCGTAAACAAACTCGTCGAGGAACTTCCCCCGCAGAAGCGACACAGCATGCGGCCCATCGACCTTCTTCAACTGCGGCCGTCGGTGGACCTTGGACGGCTCGCGCGCGATTACGAGGAAGAAGTCCCAAGCGCGTTTCGATTTCTCACGTCCGGTCTTGGAACGCGAGAAACGGAGAGTCCAGATTGGTTGAGTGTTCTTCTCTTTGAACCGGCGTACATTGACCGGCTGCTGGACATTGGCTATCACGATGCGCGACGTCAGCACGACCGCATTGCCCGTTTCCTGGCTGAGGACGAGGAGCGTGAGTCGTAGTCCCGCCAGCTGCTGTAAGTGCGAATCCGTTCCGGGGAGGCGGGCGACCAGACGGGCGGGCTCGTCTTTCAGGGGGCCAATACCGATGAAGAGAGCACGTTATGATGCGGGGGATCTGTGTGTCTACGAAACCAGATCGCCGTTCTATGTTGTGCTTTCTCCAACGCACTCCTTATGCTAAGCCAAGTCTGGAGCAGTGCAACCCATGGGGTAGAAGCGCTCCCCGTCGAAATTGAAACCAACGTTGCCTCTGGAATGCGCGGGTTGTCTGTCGTCGGTCTACCGCGGGCGGCCGTTCGAGAGAGCTTCGACCGCGTTCGTGCGGCCCTTGAAAACAATGGCATTCCGGTGGAGTGGGGACGAATCACCATCAATCTTGCCCCCGCCGACGTGCCGAAGGAGAGCGCGGCCTTCGACTTGCCGATGGCCGTCGGCTGGGTCGCAGCGAGCACAGATCTTGTGACGGAGTCGGTTCTCGATCGGTTTTGGCTCACGGGGGAGCTTGCGCTTGACGGGACTGTGCGTCCCGTGAATGGAGTACTTCCTATGGCCATGAAGGCCCGCGAGGAGGGATGTGACGGGGTACTGGTGCCTGCAGAAAATGCGGCCGAGGCGGCCGTTGTCGAGGGACTGACGGTGTATCCCGTCGAAACGATCACTGAGGCGTTCGACATTCTCGAAGAGCCCAATGGATCGTCGACGCCTTCCCCGCACACGAACGATCTCGAGTCTATTTACGAACAGGCGGGGCAGTACTCTCGCGATCTAAGCGACGTTCGGGGGCAGGAAAACGTAAAGCGGGCGCTGGAGGTGGCAGCGGCTGGGGGACACAATGCGCTTATGATCGGGCCGCCCGGATCGGGCAAAACGATGCTCGCCCGTCGAGTCCCGACCATTCTTCCGCCGCTGTCGTCGGATGAAGCCCTGGAAACGACGAAAATACACTCGGTAAGTGGAGAGCTGCAGAGCGAGCACGGTTTGCTGGCGACGCGGCCGTTCCGCGCCCCTCATCACACCATCTCAGACGCGGGACTGTGTGGAGGAGGGGCACATCCGTCGCCCGGAGAAATTTCTCTTGCTCACAATGGCGTTCTCTTTCTTGATGAGCTTCCAGAGTTTCAACGTCGGGTCTTGGAGGTTCTTCGACAGCCGATGGAGGAAGGACAAATTACGATTAGCCGGGCCCAATCCACCGTGACGTATCCAGCACAGTTTATGCTCGTTGCCTCCATGAACCCGTGCCCGTGTGGACATCTGAACGATCCGAAGCGAGAGTGTGTATGTACGCCCTCTCAGGTTCAACGCTACCTTGGAAAGATAAGCGGTCCACTTATGGACCGAATTGATTTGCACGTCGAGGTGGCTCCTGTTGAGTTTGAAGAGATGAGTGCCGAACGGGAAGGAGAATCCTCTGAGGCTGTTCGTAAACGGGTTGTGCAAGCTCGGAGGTGTCAGGAAGGGCGCTTTGAATCCTCTGACACACATTCAAACGCGCAGATGGGTGCTCAGGAAGTGCAGACGCACTGCAACGTAAACGAGGCGGGAACGAACCTCTTGCGTACAGCTACAGATCGTCTCGGCCTTAGTGCAAGAGGATATACGCGAATTTTGAAAGTTGCCCGTACGGTTGCGGACTTGGAAGGATCATCGCATATTTCCCCTGAGCACGTGTCGGAAGCCATCCAGTATCGATCTCTTGATCGAGACTGGTGGAACGGGTAGTAGAAATGGAAGAGCGCCGGCGTCCGGAAGCAAATCGGTGGGGATGTTTTGAAACCCATTACCGATGGATCCCTACATGAAGGTGAAGTAAATGCAGGCGTCTTTGGTGAATTGTCCCGTACAGAAAAGGATGAATCCCTGCACGTAGCCCGCTGTTCGATGAGAGTAGGTTGTGACTTCCTGGGCTGATTGCTAGCTTGGTTTCGTGGATGATCATTCCGTTCGCGCGCGACGCTCGCTTGCTATCCTGTGCATCTTCTAATCGGGGTTTATGTTTATCACTTCCTCGGATTGGTCGAAAAAGATGCTCCTGACGGGGGCTGTTCTTCTGGTTTTCGGACTGCAAGGGGCTCTTGCTCAAGGAGGACGGGGGCAGTATCCGCAGTCGGACGAAGAGGAGCAAAACACCCCGGAACCGCAGAGCCAAGTTCAAACCCAGGAAGGTAGAACGCTCCTCCATGGCCTTACGATTGGGGCTGGCCTGGCGATATACCAGGGGGACTACAGCCTGAATCCGAACCACAATGTCGTAAAGTACATAGCGGGGAATGGCTCACTGAGTCTTCAGATTGGCCTGGATCACAGACTGGGTCGATACAACCAATACACTCTGGGAGCCGATCTTGTGTACAGTCGTCTTTCCGGAGAGTCAGCAGGCGAAACTGGATTTAAGGTGAACTCACTGGCACTTGATCTTTACGCCGATTACGAATTGCCTTTCATCAAAG
>CAZSBW010000037.1:0-14504 GCA_964604815.1 uncultured Salinivenus sp.
CGTTCGGCAACGTGTCGATCGTGAGTGACGATTTCTTCGACAACCAGGAGCTGGACGAAGAAAACGAGGACCTGAGCGTGGCCCTCAACGCGCCCAGTTTCAAGTTCAGAAGCGGGTTCGACTATCGCCTCGACGAGGCGAGCGTCAAATTTGGCGCCACGGGGCACTACGTGGAGGGCTTCCCGGTGAGTTCGGGGCCGTACGTGGGAGACGTGGAGTCGTACTTCCTCGTGGACCTTCGGGCGGGCTACGGGCTCCCGTCCGTGTCCGGCCTCCGCCTCGACGTGACGGCCAAGAACGTGTTCAACAACGAGCATAGGGAGTTCGTGGGGGCCCCGGCGCTGGGCCGCATGCTCATGGCTCGCCTCACCTACACGCTGCCGTAGAAGAGGACACGGTGCGAAAAATCTGACAGATCGGCACGTCGCGGGACCGTGGAACGGGCTTTGTTCGTAGGTGATCGTGACAACGCATGACCTCGAACACCAGCCCCACCCACTATGAACACCTTTCGCACCACCGCTCTGATGGCCGTCATGCTCGTCCTCTTTGCCCTGATCGGGCAGGCGATTGCCGGGACGGGCGGGATGCTGATGGCCTTCATTCTCGCCGTGGGCATGAATTTCGTCAGTTACTGGTACAGCGACAGCGTCGTCCTCCGGATGTACGGGGCCGAAGAGGTGAGCCGGAGCGATGCCCCGGAGCTGGTCGACATGGTGGATCGCCTCCGCAAACGGGCCAACCTCCCGATGCCGAAGGTGTGCATCATTCCACAAGACCAACCCAACGCCTTTGCCACGGGCCGCAATCCGCAAAACGCCGTCGTGGCGGTGACGCGCGGCCTCATGAACACGCTCGACCGTGACGAGTTGGCCGGCGTCATCGCCCACGAACTGGCCCACGTCAAGAACCGCGACATGCTGACCTCGACGGTCGCGGCGACGATGGCGGCGGCCATTACGTTGCTGGCCCGGTTCGGCATCTTCTTCGGCGGGCGCGACAACAGCTTCATCGTGAACCTGCTCATGATGATCCTTGCGCCGCTGGCGGCCATGCTCATTCAGATGGCCATCTCCCGCAGCCGCGAGTACGCCGCCGACCGCGACGGGGCCGAAATCGCAGGCAATCCGCTGGGCCTCGCCGACGCCCTGCGCCGCATGGAGGCGGTCGCCGAGCAGCGGCCGATGCACGACGCCAATCAGGCGACCTCGCACATGTTCATCGTGAACCCGTTCTCCGGCGGCATGAGTGGACTGCAAAGTCTCTTCTCCACCCACCCCCCCACGGAGGAGCGCATCGCCCGGCTCGAAGAGATGGCCGGCCGCGCCTAGCCGCCCGGGAACAGCCCCCGGATCTGTCGAACGCCTCGTGAAGTCGGCCGTCCCCGGTTCGTTAACGGGCTCCTTCTCCGAACATCAAGCCAGGCTCGGTGTACTCTACACGCGACATTGCGTGTCCTCGTTGGTTCTCCCCCCCTCCCCGACCGACGGGACACCGCAATGTCGCGTTTTCTTTTGCCTCGTCCTGAGGATGCCGTCTCTCGGTAGAAGACAACCGGTGACCGCCCCCTGGTCGGCGAGCGTTTCCCGGAGTCCAGCCTGTCCGATGGGCAGAATGCGACGGACCCGGCCTCATCCTCAGATCCGATCATTTCCTCGCAATCCCCTTCAGAAAGATGGACATCAGCTACCGCTGGCTCAATCGGTACGTCGACCACGACTGGACCCCAGACGAACTGGCCGAACGGCTTACGATGGCCGGGCTGGAGGTCGAGACCGTCGAGTCCATCGGGCAGCACCTCGACGGCGTCGTCGTGGGCCACGTCCAGACGGTGCGCGAGCACCCGAACGCCGACAGGCTCGTCCTCTGCGACGTGGACCTGGGCGACGCCGAGCCCGTCCAGATCGCCTGCGGCGCGCCCAACGTGGCGGAGGGACAGAAGGCGCCCGTCGCGCCCGTCGGCACCACGCTAAACCTCCCCGACCCCGACGACCCGGAGACGCGGGCGGAGATTGACATTGAGGCCCGCACGCTCCGAGGCGAGGAATCGCACGGAATGATCTGCGCCGAGGACGAGCTGGGACTGTCCGACGACCACTCCGGCATCATGGTGCTGGGCGACGATGCCCCCGTGGGCCAGCCGCTCCTCGACTACCTGGCCGCCCGCGACGTGACGCCCGACGACGCCGTGCTCGACATCGAACTGACGCCCAACCGCCCGGACGCCGCCAGCCACCTCGGCGTGGCCCGCGACGTGGCTGCCCTCGCTGACTCCACGCTCCAGCGCCCCGAGGCGGGACCGCCTGAGCCTGGTGGCGAGACGGCCGAGGAGATCAGCGTCCACCTGGAGGACGAGGCCGGGTGCCCCCGCTACGTCGCGATGCTGGTACGGGACGTGGACGTGCGTGAGTCGCCCCTCTGGCTCCGGCGGCGCCTCTCGGCCATCGGCCTGCAGCCGCGCAACCACGTGGTCGACGTCACCAACTTCGTCCTCCACGAGTGCGGCCAGCCCCTCCACGCCTTCGACCGCGCCGAGATCGCCGACGACACGATTCGCGTCCGCCGCACGGACGGAGAAACCAACTTCACCACGCTCGACGACGAAGAGCGCACGCTCCCGGACGGCACGCTCCTGATCTGCGACGCCGAGGGCCCGGTGGCCGTCGCGGGCGTGATGGGCGGGGCCAACTCCGAAGTGTCTGCGGACACGACCGACGTCCTCATCGAGAGTGCCTACTTCGACCCGTCTACGGTCCGCAAGACGGCCACGGCGCTCGACGTGCAGACCGACTCCTCGTACCGCTTCGAGCGCGGGGTGGACCGCGACGGGCAGGTATGGGCGGCGGCCCGCGCCGCCGAGCTCATCGCCGAGCTGGGCGACGGCACTTTCGTGCCCGGCATGGTTGACGAGCACCCTGACCCGCCCGCCGAGCGGACCGTTGACCTGCGCCCGGATCGCCTCCGCGACGTGCTGGGCCTGGACGTGCCGACTGGCGAAGCAACACGCCTGCTCACCGCCATCGGGTTCGACGTAACGGAGGGCAAGGACGCGCTCCACTGCACGGTGCCCCCCTGGCGCCCCGACGTGTCGATCGAGGAGGATCTGATCGAGGAGGTGGCGCGCCTCCACGGCTACGACCAGATTCCCGAGCCGGAGCGTGTGCCTGTGCCGGGCCGCGCGCCCGACGAGCGCCCCGCCGAGCAGCTGGAGCGCACCGTCCGCGAGGGGCTACGGGGCCGCGGCTTCCGGGAGATCTACACGAACAGCATGCTGCGCATCGACCGCGCCGAGCGGTTCAACGTGCCGCCCGCCGGGAGCGAGAAGGGCCCCATCGTGGAGACGAAAAATCCGATCTCCGAGGAGATGGCGGCCCTCCGCCCGCGCCTCCTCCCCGGCGCCCTGCAGGTCATGCAACACAACCGCAACCACGGGCAGGAGGCCCTCCGCGTCTTCGAGTTCGGACGCGTCTACCGCCGGGCCCTCGACGACGAGGATCCCGTCGTGCCGGGATACGCCGAGCATCCGGCCCTCCTCATCGCACTGAGCGGACCGCACGCCCCTACCGGCTGGGACACCGATCCGCGCACGGCGGACCTCTTCGACCTGAAGGGCGTCGTCGAGCTGCTGCTCGAGGACCTGCGCGTCCCTGACGCCACCCTCACGCCCCGCGACGCCGGCGCGCCCCGCGACGCCGGCGCGCCTCGTGACGCCGACCCATCGAAGGATGACCAGCGGCCGATCATCCTCCACCCAATCGACGTGGCGGCCGGCGACACGTCCCTCGGCACCCTGGCCCGCGTGCAGGACGCGGTGGCCGCGGACTTCGACCTGGACACGCCCGTCTTCGTGGCGGAGTTCAACTGGGACGCGCTCGTCGAGCAGGCCACCAGTGGACAGCACCGCACGTACGAGCCGGTGAGTCGCCACCCCGTCGTGGACCGCGACCTCGCCGTACTCGTCCACACCGACCAACCCGTGGGCCCGATGCAGGCGACTATTCGTGACGCCGGCGCGCCCCTGCTGCGGCGGGTCGACGTGTTCGACGTCTACCAGGGCGAAGGCATCGACGACGACGCCAAGAGCGTGGCCTTTACGCTCCGCTTCGGCGCCGACCGCACCCTGACCGACGAGGAGGTCGACGAGCAAATCGAGACCATCGTCGATGCACTGGACGCCGAATACAACGCCACCCTGCGGCAGTAGAACGGTTTCGAATGACGGGCACGACGTGACGCCTACTGCGGCAGGCGTCACTTCCGGAGGAACGAGTGTGCGTCGGGTAAAGTATGCTCAGTGAATGTCTTTCCCAGGTCCCTGCGCGTGTCATGCCGACCTCTCTTCCTCCAAGCGTCCGCGAGCACTTCGGCGAGGACGTGGCCGCGGACTTTGCGCAGTGGCTCGACGAAACGTTCGAGCAGCGCACCGTCCAGCGTGATGAATACCGAGAGGTGCTCTCCCGCCTCGACGTGCTGGAGGAAGGACTCAACCACGTGGACAAGCGGTTCGATCTCTTGACGGAGCACGTCGACGAGCGGTACGATCTCTTAACGGAGCACGTCGACGAGCGGATCGATCACGTAGAAGAAAAATTTGAGGAGCGCTTCGAACAGATCGATCGGCGCTTCGAACAGGTGGACCAGCGCTTCGAGAGCATGGATGCGAAGTTGGATCGGATGAACGACCGCATTCTGTCGATGACGCGGTGGCTCATTGGGCTGGTTGCGCTGTTTGGGTCGCTCGTGACGGCGCTGCTCGCAGCGGCGCGGTTTGGGGGATAGGCGCTGGGCGTTTTTTCGTTGAGCGCCGGGCGTTCGGTCCGCTGCTCGGCGGATGAGGCTCCCGATCGGGCTCACGCTGCGGTCTCCGTCCGCGACCGCCGTCGGGCCAGCCACCCGCTCAGCACAACGCCGATTCCGGCCACGCCCGCCAGCGTTCCAAAGAGCACCGGCGGCCCGGCGTACTGGAGGATCGTGCCGGCGAGGGCTGCGCCCGCCGCCCCCACCCCAAAGACGGCGAGATAGGTGTACCCGTACGACAGCCCGCGCGCCTCGGACGGAGAGTACTCGGCCACCGTGGCCTGGTAGAGGGGCTGGATGACAAACAGCGCAAAGCCCAGCACCGCGCTTACGGTGAGCAGACCGGCGGTCCCCATCGTCGCCACTGGCAAGAAGAGCAGCGCGATGCCGCCCAGCGCGGCAAAGGCCCACGCGAGGGCGTGGACCGTCGAGAAACGGTCGGTGAGGCGGCCGCCCACGTACTGCCCCGCGATGCCCACCGTCAGCAGGCCCGCGTAGACGTAGCGCCCCGTCGCCACGTCGATGGGCAGATCGACGGTGACGAGGGGCGTGAGCAGGTCGGGGAGGAAGGTGAGTATGCCGCGGTAATAGAGGCCCGACATCGCGGCCACCCCGAAGACGACGGCAAAACCGGCGGTGAAGAGGCGGACGGAGCGGTCCCCCAGCGCGCGAAGCCCCTCCGGCGCCGGTTCGGTCGTCGGGGCGTCGGCGTCCGGCGTCGGGTCCACCGCCGCCCGCTCGTCGAACGAGGCGCGCAGCGCGAGGACGGCGACCCCGAGGGCGGGCAGCCCGAGCAGGACGGCCACCACCTGCCAGTCGAGCACGAGCAGCAGCAGCGCCGTGGCGAGCGGCCCGGCGGCGATGCCCACGTTGCCCCCGATTCCGTGCCACGCCAGCCCCCGCCCCCGCTCCTCCACCCCCGTGCTGATGAGCGAAAGCCCGGCGGGATGGTACACGCTCGCCGCCGCTCCCCAAAGCAGCAGTGCGACGCCCACCGCCCAGAGACTCGGTACGAGCCCGAGCAAAACGAAGGCACCTCCCATGCCGGCGAGACACGCCGCAATGAGGCGCCGCGACCCGAACCGGTCCGCAAGCACGCCGCCCGGCAGTGCCCCCGCGCCAAACAGAAAATACCCGGCGCCCACGACGCTCCCGAGCCCGGCTTCCGTCACCCCGAATTCCGACAGCCAGACCGTCATGAAAATGGGAATGGACAGCTCGTAGGTGTGCACGAGGCCGTGCGCCCCCATCACGAGCCGGACGATGGAGCGATCATTTGCGTTCATGTAATTCGGCTAGCGCTTTGAAGCGGAAGACTGTCGGCAGATACGTTTATCGAGGACGCCCCCCGTCAACGCCGGACGCGCCTGTGCTGGGCGCCGACGTGGGCGAAAATGGTCAGTGGTCAGCCCCCGACGCCGTAGAAAGTCCCCAGCAGGATGCCGTAGAGGACGTGCGCGACGAGGGTGAGCGTGGGGGTAGCGCGCCCGTAATTCAGGGCCATTATGCCGGGCGGTTCGAGCTGACGGGTGGGGGTCGGGCCGTGGTGGGTACTCGCCATGCGCGGATGGAGGTCCGGGAGCACCGGCATGACGACGGCGAGAATGAACAGACCGTGGAAGACCCCGAGCAGGCCGCCGAGCCACCACGTTGCCCACTGCCAGTCCTCAAACACGAGCGCGTACAGAAACGCGAAGGCGAGGCCGAATCCCACGTGCAGCGCAAACCCGAGCGTCATGGCCCAGCTCCGCCGGGTGCTCAGGGTGCTGCCGATCATGAACGGGAAGCTCATGCGCGTCCAGCCGAAGCCTTGCTCCAGGGCCATAAGCAGCGTGAGCACGCCCGTGGCGAAGAGGCCCCAGAGCAGAATGGATCCGACGTTGAGTGTGGAAATGAGAGCCATCGCGGAGGCTGCGCGTCAAAGCTGGTGTAGAAGAGCAAGCGAAGACGACGTGCCACGGTACCTACGCACCGGTCGGAAGATGCGGGAAGATCGATGTCTCCTCGCGGACCTTCTCGAACGTAACAGCCGCATTGATGAGGCCGACGTGCGTGAATGCCTGTGGAAAGTTTCCGAGGAAGGCGCCGGTGTCCGGGTCAATTTCCTCGGCGAAAAGCCCGAGGTCGTTGGCGTAGGAGAGGGTAAGCTCCAGGTTTTCCTGTGCCTCATCCAGGCGCCCGAGGCGAGCAAAGGTTTCCTCGTCCCAGAAGCTACAGATGCCGAAGGCCGCCTCGCGGGAGGAAAAGCCGTCGTCCGCGTCGAGAATGTTGGCAAAGACCGACGGGCTGTCGAAGCGAGGCCAGCAGAGCCAGTCGATCGATCCGTTGTTCCCCACCAGGGCGGCGCTCGCACAGTCGCCTATGATCGCGTAGTCTTCAATGGGCCTGTACGCCGAATCGGCCATGGCGAAGGGGCAGGACGAAGGATCGCGGCGACGGGAGGGAGAGGAACGTGCACCACAACGCTGCACGCACGTCGTAGCTCTTTTCGCCTCGACCGTTCCGCCACAGACGCGCGCCGAATCGTCCCATCGAGCGTAACTGTTCACCGTACCCAACCCACAGTGATGTGCTCAACGACGGGGAATGAACCTGCAATATTCCGTCCGCTGGACTCGTTTTGACGCGTCCCTCAGAGAGCTGCTACATCGTCGATGGTTCCCTCGATAGCTGCCCACAGTGCCATGCCGTCCCGGATCACGGTTGCTGTCGCCCTCCTTCTGGCCGCCCTGCTTCCCCTCTCGGATGCAAGCGCTCAGTATTTCGGGCGCAACCGGGTGCAGTACGAGAAATTTGATTTCAAAACGCTGGAAACCGAGCACTTTGTCTTTCACTTCTACCCCGAAGAGGAAGCGGCGGTGCGCGACGCGGCCCGGATGGCCGAGCGGTGGTACGACCGGCACACGGAGGTTTTTCTGCATCGCTTCAAGGACAAGAAGCCGATCATCTTCTACGCGAACGACGTCGACTTTCAGCAGACAAACGTTGCCCAGCAGAGCATTGGGCCCGGCACCGGTGGCTTCACGGAGCCGCTGCAGGAACGAGTGGTAATGCCGTTTTCCGCCTCCTACGGCGAGACGGATCACGTGCTGGGCCACGAGCTCGTGCATTCCTTCCAGTACGATCTTGCGCTCAACCAGGACGACGTGAACATCCAGCTGCAAAACCTGCCGCTCTGGCTGGTGGAGGGAATGGCCGAGTACCTATCCGTCGGGCACCGGAGCAGCCACACGGCCATGTGGATGCGCGATGCCGTCCGCCGAGGCGACATGCCGACGTTTGAGGACCTGGCCGATCCCCGGGAGTATTTTCCCTACCGATACGGCCAGGCCTATCTCGCTTACATTGCCGGAAAATATGGCGACCAGTCTGTCACCGACCTGTTCAAGGCGGGCGGGGGCAGCGGTCTGAGACGGGCCTACAAGGGGCTCTTCGGCGTTTCCCCCGACTCGCTGACCCGCGAATGGGCAGAGGCCACCCGTGACGCTTATTTGCCGCTCATGGAGGGCCGTACCTCTCCCGACTCTCTGGGGAAAACGGTACTCTCGTCCGAGATAGACGCCGGTCGCACGAACATAGCGCCCGTCCTCAGCCCCGACGGGCGCTACGTGGCCTTTATTTCGGAACGCGATCTCTTTCAGTTTAACCTGTACGTGGCCGACGCCGAGACCGGCGAGGTGATCGCGGAGCTTGACCGGGCCGGGAGCACGGGCCACTTCAATGCGCTGCGCTTCATCGGCTCGGCCGGTACGTGGTCGCCGGACGGGCGTCGGCTCGCCTTCGTGAGCGCCGCTGAGGGCGACAATCAGATCACGATCTGGAACGTCCAGAAAGAAGAACTCGAGCGCAGCTTCAAGGTGGAGGGCGTCGCCTCGCTCAAAAATCCGGCGTGGTCCCCGGACGGGAATCGACTCGCCTTCTCGGGCACCGACGGCGGCGTCAGCGACCTGTACGTGCTGAACCTGGAGACCGACGCGGTGCGCCAGCTCACGAACGACCGCTACGCCGATCTCCAGCCCACGTGGGCGCCCGACGGAACCACCCTCGCCTTCGTGACCGACCGGGCGGAGACCAACTTCGATCGGCTGGCACCCTCGACGAACATGGACCTCGGCCTGATTGACGTCGAAAGCCGAGAGGTCACGGTCCGCGAACCCTTTGGGGACGCGCTACACCACAATCCGCAGTTTTCGCCGGACGGGCGCAGCCTCTACTTCATTAGCGACCAGGACGGGTTCAAGGACGTCTACCGGTTGGAGCGGGAGAGTGGCGCCCTCCACCGCGTGACCCACCTGAAGACGGGCGTGAGCGGCATCACGGCGCTCTCGCCCGCCATGTCGGTGGCCCGGCGGAGCGGGGAGATGATGCTGTCCGTGTACAGAAACGACCGCTACACCGGCGTCCGCCTTGATTCCGACTCGATTGCGGGCGCCCCACTTGCCGCCGCTTCCGCCCAGCAGGCAGCGCCGGGTGTGCCCCCTGCTCCGGAGGCAGATACGACGGATCAGACCCGGGCCAATTCGGATACGTCGCAGTACGCAGGCGTGCTTCCGCCCTTCACGAACCGCGATCAAGGGCTCGTGGCCTCGAATCTTCGCGACTTCCAGACGGGACTTCCGCCTGCGACCACCGACTACGGCGTCGACGAGTTCGATCCGTCACTCACCTTGCAGACCGTCACGCCGGCGAGTGTCGGCGTCTCCGTGGGGGGGCGGTTTGGAACAGGGGCCGCCGGCGGCATCGGCTTCCGGTTCGGCGACATGCTGGGACACCGATCCCTAACCGTCTCGGTGCGGGCCCGCGGCACGGTGCGCGACATCGGCGGCGGGTTCTCCTACGTCAATCGGCGTGGGCAGCTCAACTGGGGCGGCTCGCTCACCCATCGGCCCGTCGTCTTCAATGCGAGCACTGTCCCGATTCCGGACCCCTCCGGCCAGCAGGCGATCGGGGTCGCGAGTGTCGTGCAACGAGCGTACATCACGTCGGGCCGAGGCCTCCTCTCGTATCCGCTCGATCCCACGCGGCGGTTCGAGTTTACGTCGGGGGTCACGCGGTACGGCTTTGGCATTAACGTTCGCACCGGTATTGGGGGCGACCTCTCGATTGAAGAGCTGAATCGGCGCCTGGAGGAAGCGGGGGTAGGATTCCAGTTTCCCGAGGCGCAGGCCCCGAGGTACCTCGTCACGACGGGGGCGGCGTACGTACGCGACTTTTCGGTGAGCGCCCTTACGGGACCCGTTCGCGGGGGGCGCTGGCGGCTCGGCGTCACGCCCACCGTCGGGGTGCAAAATTTCGTGACGGCCCGTGCCGACGTGCGCCGCTACCTCTATGCTAAGCCCTTCACCCTCGCCCTGCAAGGGCTCCACGTGGGCAACTACGGCGCCGCGTTTGGGGAGGGACTTGGCGTGGGGAACGAGTATCTCGGCGACCCCTACCGGCAGGGATTCGTTCGGGGCTACAACGTGCGCGACATTTCCGAAGGGATTCGCACGGGTGGGAATTGCACGGAGGTCGAAGGAGAGGTGACGCGCTCACAGTGTGCCGAAATCGATCGTCTCTACGGCACCCGATCCCTCGTGGCGCGCATCGAGCTCCGGATGCCGCTCCTCGGGCCCGAGCGCCTCAGCCTCATCCCAATTCCCTACGTGCCCACGACGCTCGGCGTTTTCAGCGACGCGGGTGTGACGTGGACCGCCGAGCAGGCCCCGGACTTCACGTTCGAAACGGGGAGCGCGGCCACAAACATTCCCGTCGTTAGCACCGGCTTTACGGCCCGCTTCAACATTCTGGGCTCTATTCTCCTGGAGGCGTACTACGCCCGCCCCTTCCAGCGCCGCGACACGGACTGGACGTGGGGCTTCCGCATCTCGCCGGGCTTCTGACGTTCGTTCGGTGCCTCCTCCCCTCCTTCCTATTGCCCCGCAGAACGTCTGGGGGCCCGGCCAGTGGAACGGAACGGAGCGGCTCGGGCTTGCCGAAATCCCGATACGTTGCGTACGTTTTTGAAATCCGCTGTCGCTCGGGGGTTGACTCGGCCCCCATCTGGTTGGTGGGCGCGGGCGCCGGGCCTTTTCCCCTCAACGAGATTCCTTCCCACAAGTCGACCGAGTCGACATGGCCGAAACGGCCCTTCAGGCCGGCCTCGACGCGTCCCTGGGCGATGGGGAGCCCCACGCTCCTCCCAAGCCGCGCATCACGTGGTCGGGCGTCGGCCTGGCGGCGGTGGGCTGGACGCTCTACGCTCTTCTCTACACCCTCTTCATCGCGCGGCAGGAGCCGGACGCCCCGCTCGTGTTTCTCTTTCTTGGGCAGGCCATCTACAGCCTCGTCCTCGGCCTGTACAGCATCCCGGTGTGGTGGGTCACCGTTCGCGAGATGGACTCGATGCATTGGGGATGGGTGCTCGGGGCGCACCTTCTCATCGCCCCCCTCTACGCCTGGAGCGGTCTCGAATCGTACCTCGTCTTCCTCCAATGGATGGCGGGGAGCGGGACCACCGCCGAGGTGAAGGCGAACTACCAGTGGATTCTGTACGGAACGCTCACCGTTTACGCCATCCAGTTTGCGCTCTATCACCTGATCCGAAACGTCCAGCGCCTGCGGGAGAAGGAGCAGCAGGCCACCGAACTTCTGGCCGTAGCCCGTGAGCAACAGCTCGCCGCCCTCAAGGCGCAGGTCAACCCCCACTTTCTCTTCAACACCCTCAACTCCATCAGCGCCACCCTCAAGCAGGACCCCGACCGGGCCCGCGAGATGATCGCCAAGCTGGCGGGCCTCATGCGCTACGCGCTGGACAGCGCGGATCGCGACCAGGTTCCACTCCGCGAGGAGATTGACTTTGTGCGGCGGTACCTGGACCTGGAACGACACCGGTTCTCGGATCGGCTGGACGCCCGCGTGGACGTGGACGCGGACGACGATGCGCTCGACGCCCCCCTCCCGCCGATGGTGCTTCAGCCCCTCGTCGAGAATGCCCTCCGACACGGCATTGCTCCCAGCGAGGAGGGCGGACGGGTCACGGTTCGGATCACCGAGAACGACGACCGGCTCCGCGTGCGGGTGGAAGACACCGGCGTGGGCACCGCCGACGCCGACCACGTGCTCTCCACGACGACCGACGGCACCGGTCTGCACAACACGAGCACGCGCCTCGAGCACACGTACGGCCCCGACGCCGCCCTCCGCACCGCCCCCAACGAGCCCACCGGATTTGCCGTCTGGTTTTCGATTCCCAAAAACGGAGCGGCTCCCACCCCGCCCGCATGACCGCGCCAATCCGGTGCGCGGCTCGCTCGTCGGTCGACCCGTCCAGTTCTGTTCACCTCGGGGAAGCGCTCGGTTCGTTCGCGCGTGGGTCCAGATTGTAGCGCCGCAGTTCCTCGGCCACGCTCGCGTCGGAAAAGACGGCTTTCGCTTCAATTTCCAGCGGCGTCGGGTCGTCGTAGCGCGCACTGACGTGTCCGAGCAGCAGCCGGTCGGCGCCTGCGTCCCGCGCCACTTCGGCGGCCTCACGGGCCGTGCTGTGCCCCGTTTCGACGGCGCGGGCGTGGAGCCCGTCGGTAAAGGTGGCGTCGTGGTAGAGGAGGTCGACCCCGTTGGCCAGGGCGCGCCCGCCCTCACAGGGCCGCGTGTCGGTAACGTAGGCCAGCGAGATGCCCGGGCGCGGCGGTCCGAGCACCTGTTCGGGCCGCACCGTCGTGCCGTCGTCGGTCGTAACCGGCTCGCCGTCCTGCAGCCGCGCAAAGGCCGGTCCCTCCGGCACCCCCAGTTCCCGCGCCCGCTCCGGGTGGAAGCGCCCGGGCCGCGTCCGCTCCTGCAGCCGAAAGCCCATCGCAAGGTCGCGGTGCGCCAGCGGGCGCGCCTCGACGGTGAATTCCTCGGTCTCGTACACGACGGCGCGGGTCAGAGCCTCGTCCAATTCGTTGACGGTCAGGGCGAAGGGCAGGTCGTCCGGCGCGTCCCCGGGAACCGCATCGAGCATAGCGCGGATGCCTTGTGGGGCGACGAGCGTTACCGGATCGGTGCGCTGTTGCAGGGCCAGCGTCGAGAGCAGGCCCGGCAGGCCGTAGCAGTGGTCGCCGTGCAGGTGCGTCACGAAAATGGCGTCCACCCGCGCCCGGCTCAGGTCCGCATGCAGGAGGCGGTACTGCGTGCCCTCCCCGCAGTCGAAAAGCAGCACGCGCCCCTTCCGCTCCACGGCCAGGGCGGAGAGGTGCCGGTCCGGCGTGGGCATCGCCGAGGCCGTTCCGAGGGGAATGACAGACGTGATCATCGAACGCAACCAAAGACCGGAGAGGAGGTGATACCGAATGCGATATTTCGCTGTGCATTTTTGTCCTCCCCACGCATGTTAGGGACGACCGGCGGGTCGTCCCTACTGGGCCTGATTGGTCTCTACAACCAATTCTCCGAGATTCGTGACGCAAAAACCTGCATAGCGATCCATAGCAAATGGTATGAGTCCCCGTCTTCCGCGATCGCCAGCACTCGGACCGGGTCAGACCTGATCGGGAAAGCTGGGCGCAATTTCTGAAGCTTCAATCTCTTCCCCCGCGAAGAAGCGGACCTCTCCTTCCCCGGTCACGACCCACACCTCCTCGGCCCCGGCCTCGCGGTAGAGGCGCCGTTTCTCGTCCATCTCGTCCCAGTCGTTCGCGTCGGACATCACCTCGACGCAGATCTCCGGCGCGAGTGTCGTCGGATCGCCCGTCTCCCGCATGTCACGAAGCCGTTCATCGCTCGCCCAGATGACGTCGGCTTGCTTCGTGCCGCCGGCGGTCGCAATTGCCCATTCCGGAAATGCTTCCCCGTCCGACAGGAGAACGTCCAGCTTCTTTTCAACGGCCTTCTGCTGCAGAGAGTGGCGGTTTGTTTGCGGACTCAAGACAAGCTGCCCTCGATGATTGGTTTCCACTTTGTAGGGAAGATCCTGCAGCGCAGGGTTCGCGGCGACCTCTTGCCAGCGGGCCTGGTGCTCCTCGGCCAGGGTCGTTGTGGTCGGCATGGCAAAGGGGACTGGCATGTGAAAACATCGAGAGGAGGGAAAACGAGCAGAGACATCGGCGAGATCCGTTCGACCTACTGGCTCTCCAGCCACGTGTCCACTTCCTCCGTCAGCGAGAAGGCAGTCTCGGGCGAGTAGTCGTACTCGCGGTGGGCCCAGTCGCCGCTGCCGTCGAGGACGGGACGGTAGTTGGACCGGTACCAGTCGGGCCGCTCGGCAATGTCTATGAGCGCATTGGCGGCCGCGTCCACGTCGTCCTTCGTGTTGTAGAGGCCGAGCGACACGCGCACCATGCCGGGCTGCGTCTCCGGCGCACAATCCTCGCCCGAGGCCTCGCCGTTTGTGCTCTCCGATCCCCGTCGCCCCAGCAGCTCCCGCACGAAGGGCTGCGCGCAGAAGCACTCGTTGCGCACCGCGACGCCGAAGTAGTCGTTGAGCGCGGCAGTGACGAGCCCGTGGGGAAGGTCGTCGAGGTTGAACGTGATGACGCCGATGCGCTCGGCCACCTCCAGCCGGTGCGAGCCGTAGATCGTGAGTCCGTCGATGGCCTCGAAGCGCTCCAGGGCATACTGCGTGAGCTCCCGTTCGTCCTCCTCAACGAGGTCCATCCCAACACGCCCGAGCAGGTACATCGTGGCGGCGAGACGGAAGGCCCCCGGCAGGTTGGGCGTGCCCGCCTCCTCCCGCTCCGGCAGCTCGTCCA
>CAZSBW010000038.1:0-14279 GCA_964604815.1 uncultured Salinivenus sp.
TTCTTCATGAACAACGAGATGAACGACTTCGTGCTGAAGCCGGGCGTGCCGAACCTGTATGGCCTCTCGGGTACGGAGCAAAATCTGGTGGCGCCGGATCGCCGCATGGTGTCGTCCATGTCGCCAACGGTGGTTGAGGATCCCCAGGGACGCCTCTTCATGGTCATTGGCGCGCCGGGCGGCTCCACGATCATAACGACCACGTTCCAGATTATCATGAACGTGATCGACCACGGGATGAACATTGAGCAGGCAATCGCGGCGGGACGCGTCCATCACCAGTGGAAGCCGCCCGCCCTCAGCTACGAGGAGTACGCGCTCTCGACGGACGCCATTCGGAACCTGGAGGCGCGGGGGTGGACGGTCACGAAGGGTGTGTTCGGCTCGTACGTGCGCTGGGGACGCGCACAGGGACTTCGCGTTAAGCATCCGGACCGCTTTGATCAGGGGCGCGTCTTCTACGGCGATTCGGACCCGAGGGGCACCGGGGCGGCAGTGGGATTTTGAGGAAACAGAGCCAAGATTATCCCCGGATGGATTTGCGTCTCTGTCGTTAAAAATTAATCTTTCGTTCTAGACCGACCGCGCCCACTCTCATCACGCACCTCAAGAGTCAGAGTGGCTTATACCTACGATCTCAATTCTGACCATGGACTCGTCATCATACGGAATGCCAGCTCTAAATGGACCGGTGCCGACGTTCTGGAGAGTGCGGAGGAGATCATCGCGGATGACCAGTTTGCCCCCGATTACGCCTGGATCTACGACCTGCGGTTCATCCACAGTACGGTGATCACGGTGGTGGAGATGGAGCAGATCGTTAAGCACTTTCGGGTTTACCAGAACGACGGCCTCATCGGCGAGGAGGGACGTTCGGTCCTCGTGGGTACCGACGAGGATCTGCAGTACACGGGGGCCCTCTATCAGCAAAAAGCAAACTGCCCCGATGATCGGTTCACCGTCGTGGAGACGGTGGACGACGCACGGCGCTGGCTTGGGATCAAAGAGTCGGCGGCCGAGATTGGGCTCACCACGTAAGCGGTCCTTCGCCTTTCTGGGGGCCGTCCCCCGGGCTCCTCGCTGTCACGAGCCGGTGCTATAGAATTAGCCGTTATACCGTAGCGCCCTCGGACCGGCGGGTGTGTCCGGCACGATCGATTGGGCTGGAAATGACCGACTTCTGTACTGTCTTGCGCGTCATCGCATGAGACGGCCTCTTGCGAAGAGGTAGCGCTTCGAACGTGCCGACGAGCAGCAGTCGAGGAGTTGAACCCCGACTCCATTTTGGCACCTCCTCTTTCGACGCCCTCCCCAACTTTTTATCTTCGCGAAGCCGTCGGTCTGTTGCGGAAAACGACGCCAATCCTCTGAGTCCGCGTCGGCTCCTGTGCCCTTCCTTGGGTTGGTCTGCTCGTCTGCTTTGTCGTGGCGGGCGGAGTAGCGTGGTTGCTGTCCCAGCTCGCGGGCATGCTCGGCATTATCGTCGTCCTGGCCGCTTTTGGGGGCGTTCGGCATCATGCGGTGGATGACGCGCTGCTATTTCGATCTATTGAAGGTCGCCCATGCGGCCGTGACGGCCGAGCTCAACGGTCACGGAGAGGGGCCGCCGACAGATCCAGCCGCGTCGATCTCGATTAAGGGAAGTCGTTGTCAAATGCCCGAGCCGATTTCCGGTGTGCATCCGAACGCTCCCGGACGAGGAGGTCCAGTCCGCTGCCGCAACCGTCCGGTCCAATATTCTTGCGTCCGGATCCGTCGCAACAGGTTGGCTTTGCCTCTTCTCCCATCCCCAGGACTCAGTGGCTGGTAGAAGAGAAACGCATTGAGGTCCCTTCCGGTCGTTCTGTAAAAACGAAACGGCAAGACGGAGAAACGAAGGCATTTTCGGTGGTTTGAAACGAATATAGAGGAGAGAGGCAAGGCGGCACATGGTTTGATGCTCTATAGGGGTGGAATAATGAGCGAACCGCCTTCCACATTCCCCGAATTCCTGCCCCCATGTCTGCTTCCCTGATTGTGGCTACACTCCTCGTCTTTGGCTGGAACCTGACGTTGATTGTCACGGCCCTGCTCACCGGCACAGGACCTTTTCAGTCGAAGCGGCAGAACAGTCGAGAAATGAGCCGGTCGGTTAAGGCCGTTCGGGCCGAAGTGGGCAGGCCGGAGCTGGACGCCCGGACGGAGGCATGGAAAAGAAAGATGGGCATCACGACCGCTCAGTCCCCGACGATCGACACGCAGCAGGAAGTGACAGCGCAGGCCCCATACGCAGAGGCCTCGGTGTCCGTCGCCGGCGAGGAAGGCGATGAGAATCGCCGTTGTTCGGTATGCCTGAATTAGGGTCAGTTTTCCCCATCCCGGAAGCGGTCGCTTGACGTGGAAGGATGACAGAGTAAATCCGTGCGCATCCTTGTTCTGAGGGTGGTGGCCGGAGTCAGCTAGACTGGCTCCGGCCTTTTCTATGGCACAAAACCGTTCCGCTGCGTACTACCGGCTCTTTTCATTGTGGCACCTCCGCGTTTGTGAAACAATCCTACTTTTTTGTCATCCTGGATAAATACCTACTCTCGAAGTTCCTTTCATTCTGTTTGTTGCGCTTCCAGTCTGTGCCAACCGACGAGGAGCGCCCATTCGCACTCTCTGTTTTTACGAAACGACCAACACGTCACCTAATGCTACAATTGCACAACGCACTTCGACTTTTTACGACTTTGCTCGTTGCCGTCACCCTGGTGGGATGTGATAGCGGCGGCGGGGACGGGGGAAACGGCCTCGGAGACAGTGTAACCATGGAAGTTGACGGAAGCTCCGAAGCGTCCGTCAGCGGATCTGTCACGTTTTACTACAACACCGACGATGGCTTCTGTGCAACGGGGGGCACCGGAACTGCCTTCAGTGGATCGCCCCCACTCGAAGAGACGCTCAGTCCAAGCTCATCGGGTGGCACCTGCCCGCCAGAAGGAACGGAGGCGTCAGACTTTGACGGGGCTCAGGGATCTGTTAGCCTTCGGAGCGGTCCGGAGGACATAACGGTTACCCTCCTCAGTGACGGGAATCAACTCGACCAGGCGACGGAGCCGAACGATAGCGGCACCCTTGAAGGGTTCTGGGTCGTTGAGGGAGGAGATGTTCCTGATCTGAGCGACCTCGGCCAGTAAGAGGAGCCAATCACGTCGTCGAATCTCGTCGTGTGGCCGCAGTCCCGGTTCGGGGCTGCGGCTTTTCGTTTTGGACGGACTATGCCCGTTCCAGTACGAACACGCGAGGGTACAGGCCGCCGATCTCGATGGCGCGGACGTGGCGCACGTCGAACGTGTCGGTTTCGCGCAGTGCTTGATTGAAAGGGGACTGGCGCAGAATGAGGATCACGACGCGGTCCGCTGGGGAAAGAACCGCATGCAGTTGTTGGAGGACCCGGCGGTAGAACGGCCCGAAGTCCATGCTGCTGGCGAGGCGCACGCCGAACGGGGGATTGGTGACGACGAGATCGACCTGACGGTTCTCCAGCGTGTCGGCGAGGTTCCAGACGTCCTCCTCGAAGAGGGTAACGCGGTTGTTCAGGCTCTGGGCCTGGGCGTTCTGGCGGGCGCCGTCGAGCGTCTCTGTGTCCCAATCGTTGCCCACGAGGCGGGCGTCGGGCCACAGATGGCCGGCCT
This sequence comes from uncultured Salinivenus sp., assembly GCA_964604815.1. Taxonomy (GTDB): domain Bacteria; phylum Bacteroidota; class Rhodothermia; order Rhodothermales; family Salinibacteraceae; genus Salinibacter. The sequence continues at coordinate 3,657 of CAZSBW010000038.1, forward strand.
CCCAGAGAATGGTGCCGGAGCCACAGAACGGATCGAGCACCGTCGCGGGCGGGGAGTCGAGGTGGGCGAGGCGGAGGAGGGCATAGGCCACGTTGGGTTTGAGGGCAGCGGTTGGCTGGAAGAGGCGAGCCTGGCGGCGGCTCAGGGCCTCGCGGGTGTGTTGCACGCTTACGAGACAGCGGTCGTCGTGCACGTCCACCCGCACCTCTACGTCATAGTCCTCCAGGTCTACGGCGGCGTCATAGCGGGCATCGAGCCCCCCGCCGGCCTCCCGCTGCACGTCGACGCTGGTAAAATCGTGTTCGCCCCGCCGCACGGTCGTGACTCGGAAGGTGTCGGCGTCGTCCATCGCTGCTACGTCGAGCGACCCGGCCGTGGCGCGGATTGTGCGCAGGGCCGCCTCGGCGTCGCTGGGCAGCGAGAAGGTGTAGAGGGGCGCCAGCACGTGATGGACCGACCTCATGGCCCGCGCGATCGCGAGTGCAGGGTCGAGACCGGCTGCCGCCTCTACCAGGGCATAGCTCTGAAGGCCGAGGGGAGCGTCGTCGGTGTCGTGCAAGGCGATGTCGGCTTGCACAGCGCGCTCGCGGTACTCCTCAACGACCACGTCCTCCAGGCCCATGTTCGTGGTGAAGAGGAGAGGCGTGCACTCGGTTGAGCGGAGAGACGTGACGGAGGCAACCTCAGAAGAGGGCATACAGATCGAGGGCTCGTTCTCGGGACCGCGGAGACTGACCCCGGGCGCAAATCTCAAGCTACGTTCGACACGGCGGGACTCCGCGTGGCCCGATTCATGACGCGACCCCTCCCTTTTCCGCCCTCCACAGATCGATAGCCGGTGCGCCGAGCGCTGGGGCGTAAGAACAAAAACTGGATGCTCGCGGAAAGGCCGCTACCCCAGAAGACGTCGGCATGCCCAACCCCCCGAATGTGCCAATCGCGAGGGTCACTTGGGTAGCTCCGCTCTTCTCAGAGAACAAGGAGCCCCTCGATGAGAAAACGTGAAGGGAGCCTGTCCCCTTACCGGCGTCCTCCTCGCAAATCGGGCGTATGCTGATAAAACCGTCAAAGAAAAGCAGTTCCGGCGTGGGAGAATTTTACACCTCCCGTTATAATTTGAAATGGTCTGCCTCAACGGGGTTACAGGACATCCAGTACTGTTTGTGCCCGATCAGCAATCTCGTGGTCCGGATAAGTCTGGACGATGGCTTCGAGCTCGGCCTTTGCCTGAAGGGGGTTGTTCAATTCGAGGTAGCAGTGTCCAAGGGCCAGTCGCACCTTCTTCGCTTCGGGGGACAAGGGGTTCTGCTCCAAGAAGAGGTGGAGCTTTCGAACGGCCTTTCGATAGTGCTCATTCTGGTACGTACGGGCAGCCTCCGTAAATGACACCGACGGCTGTCCCCGTCGGATGCCTCCCGGATCGTCCGCACGCTTGCCCTCTTCCGCAAACAAGTCGACGAATTTCTGAACGACCCCCTTTCCTTCGGAGGAATTTACCTCCTGCTGGGCGCGTTTGGAGAGAGCGGCGATTGACTGTGTCGATTCAGGACCGAGAACGGTCGACGTTCCGTCACTCCACCGGATTTCGGCACTCGCGTTCGACCCGGTCCGGATCGTGTGGGTTGGGCGGAGAAATTGGTCAATTTTAGCCGCGGACCAGTCCTGTCCCGAGTGGGCTACCTCGACAGAGCCTTCGAAGTACACCAGGGTACCGACTGCTTTTCCGGGGAGTTGCTCCGACGAGGGCGTGGTATCTTGCGCCCATCCGGTCATCGCCACGGCTACGAAAACAGTAAGGCTGAGAAGTATGCGCCAGACTTGAGAGTTGCGCATGGCGTGTTCGTCATTGGGTTCGGAGCAGCGACGAAACATCGAGGGATCAACTGTCACCATTTATAGTCATCAAAAACAGTTCCAGGTTTTTTCGATCGGTCCGTCGAAGCGTGTCGTTGACAAACGAGGGCTGCGTACTGGAGGAGAACAGAAGACGACAGCGACGCCACGACGGCGAGAGAGGAATCAGAAACGGAACTCCGGCGGGACTGTCGGAGGGGGACGGGGAAGGGAGAGGACGACCTGGGGGGGTCTGGCCTCAGAACCTGTTTGGCGAGTACGTCTATGGCCTGCGACTTCGTGGGTCTCGGCTTCTCATCCATCCACCAAACAGCTTCCAGAATGACGGGTCTCCTCTGAGCCTGAAACGATCGATTGGGCGTGCACTGGGGGCATTACGGATCGGCACACCGCCTATGGGAAATTGGCTCCTGGACGACACAGGTGAGGCGGGGCGCGCCCTCGTGACTACCGCTGCGAGGTGCTCTCTGCCTCGGTAGCCGTGCTGTCCGCGTCGGTAGCTGTGCTATCCGCCTCGATAGCGGTGCTATCCGACCCCGTGCGGGTCTCCGGAACGGGGACGATGCGGTAGCCGGCCACTTTCCACTCCCCCTCCTGCTTCGTGGCAACGAGGGCTTCCAGGACGGAATCCGCGTCAAATTCGGACCGATACTGAAGCGTAACGACGGGGGCTTCAGTTGGCATCTGGGTCGTTGAGTCTCGGTACTGGACGCGTTCGAGCTCTCGGGACTTCAGGGAGTCGAGTTGCGAGCGGGATTGAGTGGCTCGTTCTATCCACGTCGCCCGCGAGATCCCGTTCTGCAACGTGGGCGCGGCGATGTCCCAGCTTTCCCCGAACTTGCCAGCGTCGGTGAGTGACAGCCATGACGTAGCAGCGGCACGGGCTCGTTCTTTGGCTTCCCCGGGCTTGCGATCCGCCGATTGGACGGTATCGGCTGCGAGACTATCCGCCGCGAGACTATCCGCCGCGGCTGCCTGGACCGTGTCTGGAGGAGGGGAGGTGTCGGCAGTTGTCGTGTCAGCAGTTGTCGTGTCGGCTTGGGGTGTCTGGGCGGTGTCGGCGACCGTCGTGTCGGTCGCCAGGGTGTCGGCCCTCGTTGTGTCAGTCTCCATGGTTTCGACGGCCGTCGTGTCTGCTTCCTGGGCCTGCGCCGGCGGGACCAGTAGCAGGGAGAAAAGGGAGAAGAAAACGAGCAAAGCCGAGCGATGGCGCATCGTAGGTGCAGGCGTGTTGGACGAAAAAAACGGAAGGAGGATGGTGGAAACAGCACTCACGGGGATGACGCCCGGAGCGGGGTCACCTGATATCCGGCCACTTTCCAGATCGTGTCCTGCCGCACGGTCAGAAGCAACTCTTCGACGCGACCGGTCTCAAGCGTTGATCGATACTTGAAAAGGACGAACGGGCCGTCCACCGGGGGCTGCCGGAGGGAATCTCGATATTGTGTCTGGGTGAGGGAGCGAGACGAGAGAGTCTCGACGGAGTCTCGGAGACGTTCGGCCTCTTGTATCCATTCTTCCCGCTCAATCCGTTCTTGGAGAAGGGAGGCGGCCTCGTCCCAGCTCTCGCCAAACGCGTCGTCATCGATCAGCGAGAGCCAGGACTGGGCGGCGCTCTTCGCTCTTCGCTCGGCTCCCGCGGTTGTGTCTCGGGGCTGTGCGGAAACGGCGCCTGTGAGAAGCACGACGGCGAGGCCGACGATGGAAACGCTGCGAAAGGCCACGTACACCACGTACACGTCGGGCGTAATCGATCCAACGGAAGGCCAAGTGAGACCGCTCGTGGTTTGGCATACGAAGCGTCGCCCCCGTCAGTTCGACGCCGAGGCGTCGGACGCCGATCCGAGGTGCTTCTCCAGCGTCTTCAGCAGCTTCTCCCCCCGTACGTCCGCGGAGGTCGCGACGATCTGACCCTCCGGCCCGACCAACACAGGCTTTGGAATGCCCACAACCTCGAACCGATCGGCCGTTTTGCTCTCAAACCCCTGATCCAGAAAGGCGTGCTTCCAGGGCATCTCGCGGTCTTGTAGAAAGTTCGTGACCGTCGAGCGCGCGTCGTCGAGCGAGAGGCTCAGGATGGCGAAACCGTCGTCGCCGTAGGTGGAGTCGGCCTTTCGGAGGGTTGGCAACTCTTCGATGCACGGACCGCACCAGGTGGCCCAGAAGTCCAGCAGAACGTACTGCCCCTCGAACGAGGACGTCGTGAAGGTTTTCGTCGTGTCCCGAAGGGCGGCCACTTCAAACTCGGGGACCGGCTTGCCGGGTTGAATGGCCCGGTTCGGCGCGTATCGTTCGCGGACCAGACGCATGATTGAGGCGTCCGGGTACTCGCCTTCCATCCAGGAGTAGATCAGCTTTTGCTTCTCCGCCTTGTCGTTCTCGTCGGCTTGCACCAACAGTGCGAAGAGCGTTCGGGACTTCACCTCGTCGCTCGGATGTTTGCGCAACACCTCGTACGCAAACGGCTCGTGTGCCTCCATGCCGCCCCCAGCCCGAATGGTGCCGTTGAGTCCGGCCAATCCCCACAGGGGGGAGGCGGCCGGGATCGTGTTGAGGGCCTCCTTTGCGACGGTCGAATCCGGACTGAACGTGTGGTCGAGGTAGGCGGCGCGGTACGCGTTCGCGATCTGCGTCGGCGGGTCGGACTGCAGGGCGCGGTCGAGCCGCTCGTGATTGGGGGACCAGTCGAACGTGTCGCTGAGGGCCTTGCGCTCCTCCCGATCGTCGGCCGCCCGCATTTCGTCGACGTACGCCTCGTGGAGCGCCTCCGCGTTGTCGACGAACGCGGCGTACCGGGCGGCCGTCGAGGCGGGGTCGCGAAACTCGACCGTCGGGTCGGTGTCGCCGCGCGGGACCGCGCTCGGATCGTACGTAATCGTCGTTGAGTCCTTGGGGGTAGCGAGCACGGCTCGGTAGTCGCCGTCCCCGGCGTATTCGAGCCGATCAAGCTGAGTCCCGTCGGGCTCAGTTCCCAGCACGCCGTAGGTCAACGAGTCGTCCGGGGTGGGAACGACCGCCGCGAAGGTCCCGTCGTCCCGCTCCTCCATCGGGAGGGTTCCGCTTTGGTACGAGAAGTCGTTGAACGTACCAAACACCTTCAGGTCAAGGCTGTCCGGCCGGGAAAAGGTCCCGAGGCGGACGTCCACCCCGATCGTGTCGCCGGGACGGGCGAGGACGGTGGCGTCTTGCATCTCGTGGTTCTGCCCAGTGAAGCGGAGGGTCACCACGCCGGTCGTGTCGAGGGGGGCGCGGAAAGAGGGATCCGAGCCCACCGGGTGGGAGCGCGTTCGGTCGTTGTCGTATGGGAGGACGTGGAGGTGCGACACCGGCAGGGCCGTGCCGTCGTGGCCAACGAGCGTTCCCTCCACGACGGGGGAGGGGGCATCCTGCGCGTGGAGGGCCGGCTGGGGAAGAACAACGAGAGCGAGCAGGGCGCAGAGGAGAGAGCGAAGCATCAGAAAAGATAGGGGCTTCTGAACCGAACGCGCACCGGAAAACATGCGAAACTGCTGGGGCGAATGCAAGAAGGCGAGTAAGACCTGTGACAGCCTTTGGCACTTCGTCGCCGAGAGCCGCCAGGGGCAGGCGTTAACCTCTCGCAAAACCAAGAACGAGACTGGATCACGGCGTTCGTCTCCTCGTGGGACGGCCTGGATTTCAACGCATTGCCCCATTCGGGAGCGGCCCGGATCGACGCCCGCTCGATGATCGCCGCCAAACGACGATTCGTCGCCAAACGACGATTCGTCGTCGAACGAGGACAGTTCGTCGAAGCGGTCGCATCCAACCCGTATTTGGGGCGTTGATCCGGAGGGAATTCTCGATCGCAGAATCCTCTGTCACACTGGTTCGTTGCCGTGCCAATGAATCGTCCTGCGCGTTCCTCCCTTTCCGTGCTTGCCCTCGCGGCGACCCTGTTGCTAGGGGGCGTCGATCTGGCCGTCGCCCAAGACGAGGCGTCCCTCCGCGGCTACGTCCGCGACGTCACGACCGGAGAGACCCTCCTCCAGGCGAACGTCGTGATCAACGGCACGAGCCGGGGCACCGCTACCAACAACAGCGGCTACTACGTTCTCCGCGACCTGGCGCCCGGCACGTACACGGTCGTTTTCTCCTACGTCGGCTACGAGACGCGGGCCGACACCGTCTCGCTGGAGCCGGGGGAAAAGCGGCGCCTCGACGTCGAACTCGTCCCCGTCAGCTACGAGGCTGAAGAGGTCGTGGTGACCGACGAGTCGGAAGAGGAGGAGCTTGAACGCCAGCTTGGCACCGACCGCCTCCGAACGGCCAACGTGAAGGAGCTGCCCTCGGTGCTGGAGCCGGACGTGTTTCGGTCCCTGAGCCTTCTTCCCGGCGTGAGCACCGCCTCGGACTACTCCAGCAACCTTTACATTCGGGGGGGCAGCCCCGACCAGACGCTCGTGCTTCTGGACGAGACGACCGTCTACAATCCCACGCACTTCTTCGGTTTCTTCTCGACGTTCAACCCCGACGCCATCAAGGACGTGCAGCTGTACAAGGGAGCCTACCCGGCCGAATACGGGGGGCGGCTCGGCAGCGTCGTGTCTATCTACAACAAAGACGGGAACAAGCGCGAGACGACGGGCGGGCTCAGTGTGGGGCTGCTGGCCTCCCGCGCATACGCGGAGGGCCCCTACGGCGGCTCCGGCGAAGACGCAGCCGGGTCGTACATGATCGCCGTCCGCCGTTCGACGCTCGAACCCGTCCTCGCGGCCCTGCGCAGCGCCGACACGGAAGGCATTCCGAAGAGCTTCTCGTTCTACGACGTCAATGCAAAGATGAACTACGACGTCGGTCCGAATGACGACCTCTCCCTCGCGGTGTACGGGGGGCAAGACTTTCTCGACATTGAGCCCCAGGAGCAGACCCGATTCGACGTCAGCTACGGCAATCAAACCGTCAGTGCCAACTGGACGCACCTCTTTGGGGATCAGGTGTTCTCGAAGACCCGGCTTACCGGCTCGCGCTACCGGAGTACGCCGGTCGGGGAGATTGGGGGCACTCGGTTTACCCAGGAGAATGAAGTAAACGACCTTTCTCTCAATACCGACGTGGAATACACGCCCAGCGACGCACACACCGTGAAGGGAGGACTCGAACTGAGCACCCTGTCGTTCACGCTCCGCAACACCTTCGACGAAAACGAAACCTTCGACCAGCGTCTCACGGCGCAGCGGGGGGCGGTGTACGTGAAGGACACCTACAGTCCCAACTCAGCCTGGACGTTCGAAGGAGGGCTTCGGGGCACCTACTTCAGCAACGGCAATTTCTGGCGGTTCTCCCCTCGCCTCTCGGCCGATTACAACCTCACGTCCTCGGTTCAGCTCCAGGCCGCCTACGGCCGCTACCATCAGTTCCTGACGCTGGAGACGAATCAGGCCTTCACGGCGTTCGACGCGTGGTACATGTCGGATACGGGGCTCCCCCCGTCGTACGGAGACCAGATTGCTCTCGGCGTCAAGGCGAGCCTCGGCGCGGACATCAAGCTGGAGGTGGAAGGCTACGGGCGCACCATGCGCGACCTCTTCAAAGAGAATCAGTACCGGCAGGACGTGGCCGGCGTCCCGTATCCCGACCGGTTCCAGGTTGGAGAGGGCCGCGCCTACGGCGTTGAAGTGCTGCTGCGGCGGCAGGAGGGCCAGCTCAACGGGTTTCTCAGCTACACGTTTGGCCGGACCGAGCGGCGCTTTCCCAACATCAACGTGTCTGAGGACGGCGAGCCGCAGTACTACCCGCCCAACTACGACCGGACCCACAGCCTCACGCTCGCGGGCAACTACCAGCTCACCGACAAATGGCGACTCACAGGGACGTTCAACTACAATACGGGCAAGGCATACACCGAGCCGTCGTTTCGCTTCGAACGGACCGGCGGCCCCGACCAATCCGGACCGCAGGGCCAGAACGTGCTGATTAGTGCCTTCAATTCGTCTCGTCTGCCGGCCTATCATCGGCTCGACATCGGCGTTGCACGCACCGGTCGGTTCTTCGATGTGGCCGACTACGAGGCTCAGTTCCAGGTGATCAACGCCTATGCCCGGCGCAACGTCTGGTTTTTCCAGTATCCGACCGAGCCGGACGGGACGATCGAGCGCACAGAGGTTCCGCAGATTCCGGTGCCGATCCCGAACCTGTCTTTCACCCTCACCTTTTAGCGCGCCGCGTGTCCCGCTACTGCTTCTCCTCGTTGACCTGACCAGTTCTCGTATCGTCCATGCGATCGTTTCGACTTGACGTTCTGCTTCCGCTGCTGCTTGCGACCAGCCTGCTTGGCTGCGACACCACCGCGACGCAACCCGAATCGGAGGTTGCGGTGGAGGCCTATCTGCAGGCCCAGGCCCCTCTCCCGACGGTGCAACTCACGCGCACGGTGGAGGCGACCGAGACGTTCGACCCACGCGACCAGGCCGTTCGGGGGGCGAGCGTAGAGGTCCAGCGGCTCGACGACGCCGGGTCTGTCGTCGAGACGACGGCCTACAGCGAGACCGACACGGCGGGAATCTACGCCCCGAGGCCGTCCTCGCCCCCGGCCGTTGAGCCCCAAACCACGTACCGGCTTTCGGTGGACGCCGGGGAGAATCCTCCCATCACGTCTACGACAACGGTCCCGGACACACTGTCTCTCCTTGCGGTGAAGAACACTCGCGAGGTGGAGAACAGTGCGGTGGATACGTCCGCCTTTCAGGTCGACGCTCAGCAGCCGGCTTTCACGATCGATCCCCCGGAATCCTTTTCCGACCGGCAAAATGTGTATCTCTTCACCGTGACGTCGCGGCCCCCGGGGGGAGACCTGGTGAGAAACGACCTCACGCCTCTCTACTGTGATGGCTACAACCCGGAGGAAGACAGCCTTTCGTCACTTCGCGTCAGCTCCTCCGGCCTGCTCAACGAGGCAAACTTCGAGGAGAATGACGACGGAACGCTCGTCGTGGATCTGCCCTGGATTGGGGTCGCTTTCTTCGGGCGCAACGAGGTCGCCATCAACGCAGTCGACGACAACTACTACGACTTTCTTCGCTCGACGTCGGCTCAGGATACTGCGCCGCCCGGCGAGTTCCCGAACATCATTGACCACGTGGAGGGCGGGACCGGCATCTTCGGCAGCTACGCCCAGGCGACCGTGACCATCGAATTCACCAGAGGGAGCCGATACGAAAGATATCGTTGTGAACCCTGAGCGTGACCGTTGCGAACCGCTGCGAACAGCGGCCCCGGGCGGGTCCCGCACGACCGCAATCGGCACCGTTGACGTTCTGGAAGCGACCGATTGCGCTTCGCGTGGGAGTGCGGACCCGGCCGGCTCGCCAAACAGGGCGCCGACTCTTTTCTGGAACGTCGAGGCCTGCGTTCGCCCGCGAGCAAAAGTGAAATGCAGGCCCACCGGGAGACGCGTTCTCCCCCGGCGCACCGGCAACGAAGACTGGGTCTTCCCCCCGTGAGAGCGTCTCCGGCGCCCGCTTGGGTGGAAGGGAGGGACGGGCGTCTGTTTTTCCAGGCGTGTACGGCAGCTGCGCTGCCGAGGTCAGCCCTTACGCCTCTGGTTGGCGGCCTTCAACCTCGATCTGCATGCGCTCGCCCACGTAGCCGCCCACGAGCGAAGCGAGCAGGCCCACGAAGATGACGAGGGCCATGCGGACGTAGCCGAGCACGCCCTGCCCGGCGAGTGTAAAGACGAACACGTCGATCAAGAGAATGAGCGTGATGACCCCCGAGATGGCAGCCTCGTACGACGTGTCGCCCGGCGACCGGAACGCGCAAACGTATCCGGTGGCCTGCAGGCCGAGAAAGACGACGAAGAGCATCACCCAGGCATTCTGCTGTTCAAGAGCAGCATATTTGCCGACGAAAATGCCGAAGAGCCAGATGACCAGGTTGGCGAGGAGCAGGCTCACGGCGAATCCGAGAATAACGCCGGCCACGATCCAGCCCCATTCCAGGGCGGGCGATCCTGACCCTGCGTAGGTGCGCTCGAGCTTCTCGCCGGCCCAGGCCCCCGCAAAGGTGAGAACAAGTCCGTTCAGGTATGCAACAACCATCAAATAGGTGAAATTCCCGTTCTCCTTGAAGGTGGAGAAGGCCTCGAAGTCGACGTACGCAAAGATAAAGTACGACACGATGGCCACCAGAATGGCGGCCAGTGCCGGCTCCATGACGGTCTCCCCTTCACTGAGGTAGCCGTAGGAAATTCCGGCGAGGATGAAGCCGGAGGTCATCGCGAGGAGCGGAAAGACCGGAGCGCCCAGAAGCGGGCCTGTCATGCTCGTGAACAACACCACGAAGACAAGTCCAATGAGAAACGATCCGACGATGGCTTGTGGATCGAAGCGAAAGGCGGAACGAGTAGGCATCGGTTTTTCGGAATCGGCTCGTGAGGGGATTGGCGTAAACAGGACGCGGCGGTCCCAGCAGTTTTCGGGAGGGCAGTCCCATAACGAACGAGACCCCATCCGCCGCTGGTACACCCTTTAATATAAAAACGCGCGTGGCAGAAGAAACCCCAAACCGTCACCATTTTTCCGGTGCAACCCGGGAAATAGCGAAGAACCGGGTTAAATCCGCGTGACGCCGGGGGGTGCATTTGCTTGAAAGTAGACGAGACGCTACACTAGAAACCGCCAAGCCGCAGTTGGCTTCACGGGTCCCCTCGTTCTTCCGTGGGGGACCCGCCTCCTTCGTATCACCAGTGCTCGTAAGGAACGTGAGGATCTTTGTCCCCGTTTCCTCCTGTTTTTTGTACCGATTGTTGAT
>CAZSBW010000039.1:0-14161 GCA_964604815.1 uncultured Salinivenus sp.
CGAAGAGGAAGCCCCGGCCGACGAGTCCAAAGAGACACCCGGTTCTTCGGAGGAGAGGCCCGCCTGGATGGACGAGGCCGATGAGGAAGGGGAACAGGCGCCGGACTTGGCAGACGAAGGGGCGTCCCCTGCCCCCGATCTTGGTGTGGAGGATGGCGGTCCGCCGCCGGGGGAAGGGGGGGCAGAGACGGGCATCGTCGGCGAGCCCACGGCTGTAGGAGGCGAGGAGGGGCCGGCGGAGGTCGCCCGTCCTGGCGCGTCGCCGTCCGCCGGCCGCGACTCGCAGCACCGCTCCAGCTGGTTGTCGTTCCTTCAAGGCGATCAGCGAGAAATCATGTGGGCAGGACTGGGGATCGGCATCGTTCTCCTCGTGCTCGTGGGCCTGGGCATTGCCTACTTTTCGAGTGGAACGGCGCCGGCGCCGGACGATCCTCAGGCGGCGGCGTCTCCGGAACCGGATACGGCTGCCGTGTCGCCCGAGGATACAACGACGACGCCGTCGCGTCCCCCACCCGCAAACGTCACGCTTGGAGAGACCATCTACCTCACCATGCGGGCCACGGCTCCGGTACGGCGCATTCTCATCCAGCGAGATGAGGATCTGCAGCGGCCCTACTGGATTGAGGAGGGCGAAGCGGCGGTGTTTCCCTTTCGGCGGCGGATCGCGTTCGAAGAAGAATTGGCGGACGTCGATGTCTTCCTTGCGGGCTATCCGTATCGCAAAGGGCGTCTGGACACGACCGGACGGATTGTCATTACCCGGTCTCAGGCTGAATCCTTCGTCGACACGCTACGGGGATCGCCCCCCACGCTCGACGCAACCCCCGATACCATTCCGAAGGGAACGCCCGATCAAGTCGATCAATGAGGACGGCCGTCGCGACTGAGAGCTGCTCCCGTTGACCCCGATCCCGGATTCGTCTATGAGTCTCATTGCAGACACCCGTGCGTTGCAAGACACGCTCGACGATCTTCAGGTCGAATCTCTTTCTACAGAAGAGGCGAGGCCTCTGGTCGAGCGGCTTCGAGCGGTCGTACGGAAGCACGACCACCGCTACTACGTCGAGGACGATCCCCTAATCACCGACGCCGAGTACGACCGTCTATACCGCCGGTTGCGAGACCTGGAGGGGGCTTTTCCCCAACTGAAGAGCCCGGACTCGCCCACGCAGCGGGTTGGGGGAGAGCCCATCGACGAGTTTGAGAAGCACGAGCATCCGGAGCCGCTGTTGTCGCTGTCGAATGCCTTCGACGGGGAGGAGCTCCGAGAGTGGTACGAGCGCTGTCAGCGCGGACTGAATGACCGGTTCGGAGTTGTGGAGCCGGCTCTGATCGCCGAGCTCAAGATTGACGGCGTGGCCCTCGCGCTCACCTACGAGGAGGGCCGGCTCGACGTCGCCGCGACTCGGGGCAACGGCACGGTCGGCGAAGACGTCACGCACAACATTCGCACCGTCCCGCGCATTCCGCTCCGCATTCCGGTGAGAAGCGAGAACGGACAACGTCCGCCGCACCGCATCGAGGTGCGCGGGGAAGTCTTTATGCGCAAGAGCGAGTTCGACGCCCTCAACGAACGACTTCTTAGCGAGGGCGAGGAGCCGTTTGCCAATCCGCGGAACGCGGCGGCCGGCACCCTCCGCCAGCTTGATCCCTCCGTCGTGGCCCGCCGCCCGATGAGCTTCTTTGCCTTCGCCATCGGGCCTGTCTCGAATGGAACGCCCGACACCCACTCCGAGGAGCTTCAGTTCCTGGAGGGACTGGGCCTGCCGATGGAAGAGCACACCGAGTCGTTCGAAGGCTTCGAGGGCGTCGTGGATTTTTGTGAGTACTGGGTTGAGCACCGCGACGCGCTGGATTACGAGGTCGACGGCGTGGTGGTCAAAATCGACCGGCATGACTACCGGGAAGAGCTGGGCACCATTGCCGACGCCCCGCGGTGGGCCGTCGCGTACAAATTTCCGGCCCGGGAGGCCACCACGACGCTGACCGACATCGAGGTGAACGTGGGGCGCACCGGTGCCATCAATCCGGAAGCGGTCCTCGAACCGGTGGAGGTGGGCGGCGTGACGGTCTCGCAGGCCACGCTTCACAATGAGGATTACATCGAAGAGCGCGACATTCGGATTGGCGATCCCGTCGTCGTGAAGCGGGCCGGCGACGTCATTCCGCAGGTCGTACGAGTCGTCACCGACGCCCGGACGGGCGACGAAACGCCATGGTCGTTTCCCGAGCACTGTCCGGTCTGCGGCACCGAGCTCGTTCGCCTCCCCGACGAGGCCGACCATTTTTGCCCGAATAGTGAGTGTCCGGCTCAGTTCAAGCGCCTGGTCGAGCACTTTGTCCAGCGTGACGGGATGGACGTGGAGGGGCTCGGGGAGCGCCTCTGCTACCGCCTTGTGGACATCGGCCTCATCGAGTCCCTGGCCGACCTGTACCGGATTGAGGAAGATGACCTCACGCCCCTGGAGGGATTTGCCGAAAAGAGCGCCCACAACCTAGTGTCTGCGATCGAGGCCTCGAAAGATCGGCCGCTGAACCGTCTCCTCTTTGCCCTCGGCATTCCGCACGTCGGGAAGACCGTGGCCGAGACCATTGTTCGTCACTTCTCCTCCCTCGATGAGCTCGCCGGCGCGTCGCGCGATCGGCTCGTCGCGATCGACGGCATCGGCCCCAAGATTGCCGAGAGCATCGTGGACTGGTTTGCTGTGGACGAGAACCGGGCGCTTGTGGCTGAACTCAAGGAGGTGGGCGTGAACGTGGAGCGCCAGCCGCACGAAGCCCCGTCGGAGGCAGAGGCCGCTCTCCCCTTGGCGGACGCAACTGTTGTGATGACCGGATCGCTGCCCGAGCGCACTCGCACGGAGGCGTCGGAGGCGATCGAGCAGGCGGGAGGCACCGTCACGTCCAGCGTGAGTGGCAACACGGACGTCCTGGTGGTCGGGGAGAGTCCCGGCTCCAAGCTTCAGCAGGCCCAGGAGGAGGGCACTACGATTCTCCGGGTTGAGGATCCCGAACAATTCGAGCGGTTCGTTCGGGACGGCGAGGTCGCGAACTGACCGTGCAGATGACAACCCGTCTCGTTCGTTCTGGATCACGTTTGGGAACAGGATCAACGGGGCGAGACGGTCGTTCAGCTCACCCGTGGATCCGCGACCACGAACTCTACGCACGCACTCTTTCTGACAGCTTTTTTGTTGCCATGCCGTATCCCGAAGCGATGGTTGACCCGATGCGGGAGGAACTTACCCGCCTTGGGGTTGACGAACTAAAGACGACCGACGAGGTTGACGCCGCGTTTGAGGAAGCCGACGACGAGACAATCTTGCTCGTCATCAACTCTGTTTGCGGCTGTGCGGCGGGCAATGCACGGCCGGCCGTGTCCATGGCGCGTGAGGCCGACGTACAGCCCGATCGGTACGTGACGGTGTTTGCGGGGCAAGACCTGGAGGCCACCGAGCACGTCCGAGAGCAGTATCTCACGGGCATTCCGCCGTCCTCGCCCTTTCTTGCGCTCTTTCGAGACGGCCAGCCCGTCTACGTCATCGAACGCAAGCACATTGAGGGCCGGAGTGCCAACGCCATCGCGGCCGACCTGGTGGAGGCCTTCGAGGCGTACTGCGACGGCGAGCCGCCGTCCGACGCCCCGACCCAGCCCGACCCCAGTTCATCCGCGGCGGCCGAAAACGGACTTCCCTCCACCTTCCAGTCGATCAACTGAGGCGTCCTCAGCTCGGGCAGAACAGGAAATGGGCGGATCCGGGGCAAGCCGGATCCGCCCATGCCTATGTCTGCGTCCAGTTCCGATCTCTTCTACAAGATGTACTGGCTTAGGTCCCGGCTGGAGGCAATGGAGCTGAGCCGGTCCTTCACCATCTCAGCATCGACGGTGACGGCACTGCCCGGCGGAATCTCCTCCGGCACGTCGAAGAGCAGGTCTTCGAGGAGGGTCGTGAGCACCGTGTGCAGGCGCCGAGCCCCAATGTTCTCGACATCCGCGTTCACTTCCGCCGCGATGCGGGCCAGTTCCCGCACGCCTTCGTCCTTGAACTCAATGGAGACGTTCTCCGAACGCAGCAGCGCGCGATACTGCTTGATGAGTGCGTTTTTGGGCTTGGTGAGAATCTCGTAGAAGTCCTCCTCGTCGAGGTTGTTGAGCTCGACGCGGATCGGAAACCGGCCCTGCAGTTCGGGAATCAGGTCGCTCGGCTTGGCGGCGTGGAACGCCCCGCTGGCGATGAAGAGGATGTGGTCGGTCTGGACCATGCCGTGCTTCGTCTGTACGTTCGAACCCTCCACGATGGGGAGGAGGTCCCGCTGTACGCCCTGGCGGGACACGCCCTGCCCGCTGCCCTCGTCGCGGGTACGCGTGCCGGCAGCGACCTTGTCGATCTCGTCCACGAAGACGATGCCGGCTTGCTGAACCCGGTCCAGCGCATCGTCCTTCACCTGATCCATGTCGATCAGCTTCTGCGCCTCCTCCTGCGTAAGGATCTCGCGGGCCTCTTCCACAGTCACGCGACGCGTCTTGCGCTGCTGTCCCCCGCCCAGGTTGCCGAACATCTCCTGAAGGTCGACGCCCATCTCTTCCATGCCCATGGGCCCGAAGACCTGCATCATGGACGAGGACTCGGAGGACACCTCAATTTCGATTTCCCGGTCGTCCAGGTCGCCCCGTTCGAGCTTGTCACGGAATTTCTGTCGGGTTCGCTTGCGGAGGCTGGACTGGTCTCCTTCGGACGGGACGTCGTCGCTCTGCTGAACCGCAAAGCCGGGTCCCTCCTGCGAGCCGTCTCCGGCACGCGGGGAGCGTTCCTCGTCCGGGGGAATGAGAATGTCGAGAATGCGCTCCTCCGCCAGCTCCCGCGCCCGGTCCTGCACGTCTTCCTTGTGTTCCTCCTCAACCATGTTCACGGCGATGTCGGTGAGATCGCGGATCATGCTGTCCACGTCGCGTCCCACGTAGCCCACCTCCGTAAACTTTGAGGCCTCAACCTTGATGAACGGGGCCCGGGCCAGCCGCGCCAGCCGACGGGCAATCTCGGTCTTGCCGACGCCCGTAGGACCAATCATGATGATGTTGTTCGGCATGATTTCGTCCCGCATCTCCGTGGGGGCATTCTGGCGTCGCCATCGGTTACGCAGGGCAATCGCGACGTTCTTCTTCGCATCGTCCTGGCCGATGATGTATTTGTCCAGTTCCTCGACGATTTGTCGGGGTGTCAGGTCTTCGACGTGTTCGGTTACGCTGGGCATAGGAGGAAAGGGCTATAGTATAGATGTCAATCAGGGGTTGAGGATCGGATCTTTAGCGTCCCGAAAAATCCCAAATTTGAGGCACGTCATCCCGAATGCTTTCGTGGATCTCCCCGAATTCGGCGATGCTTTACCCGAAAAGATTCCGCATCTGGGAAGCTGAGCTTCCCTTGTGCGGAATGACCTGCCAAGGGATTTTTCGGGACGTAATTCAAAACTGTCCGGTAAGTAGGTGCGCGGTTCAAGTCAACCCCTGATTCGCATTATAGGGCGTGTGGTTGGGAAACGGGTGCGCGCAGAGCGCCTCGTGTGGAGAGACGACGCCGACGGTTCGGAGGGGCAGGTTAGCCCGACTCCGTCGAAGAGGGCTCGTCGGGCGCGTCCGATTCGGCAGAGGTCCCGTCGGTCGATTCGCTGGAAACCAGCGACTCCTCGGGATCCGGGGCCTCCGATTCGGCCGCGATCGCCTCGTCGATGGCATACTCGTCGTACTCTTCGTAGGAGGCATCGGAGTCCGAGACCGGTTCGTCTTCGTC
Organism: uncultured Salinivenus sp.; assembly: GCA_964604815.1. Classification (GTDB taxonomy): domain Bacteria; phylum Bacteroidota; class Rhodothermia; order Rhodothermales; family Salinibacteraceae; genus Salinibacter. The sequence continues at coordinate 5,790 of CAZSBW010000039.1, forward strand.
GTTGGAGGGGGGGGGCTCGGTGTCGCCCGACGAACGGGACGATCGGGTCTTCTCCACGTCCGGGTGGTCGTCGTTCACGATGAGCACGGTGTAGTCGTACGGATACCCGTCCCGTTTTTCCAGGCGAACGGCGCCTGCCGCTTCGAGCTCACTCACCAGGGCCTTCGGGTCCTGGTCCGGGCCGAGGGTGTCGGACAGCTTCCGGAGAAGGGGAGTGAGATAGACCTCCTCGTACTGGCCGAAGTGTTCTTCGGTGATGTCAATCGTGCGTCGTGCCACCGGATTGTCGAGGCGCTCGTAGCGCTGGGGAGAAGAGGACGGATTGCTCGGCTGGTCGTACCCATCGCCGCTCTGGGGGGAGTTGGCCAGCAGGTCCTCGCGCGAGTTGCGGCTCAGGAGATTTCGGGCGTCCAGATACAATTCATTTTCGGCGTAGGGGTCCGACTGGGGGGGGTTGACAGCCGCGACGAGGACGCGACAGCCCTCCTCTCGGATCGTGCGAACGAGGGGCAGGTAGGGCCGATCGCCTGTGACGACGACGATGGTCCGAACGTCGGGGCGCTCCGCAAGAAAGCTCGTTACCTCAATGGTAAGTTGCACCTCCGAGGTGTTGCCCTGCATGGCGGAGGGCACGTAAATGGGTTCGATCCCCATGCGGTGGAGAGACGATGGGACGTCCTCGTCCTCGGTGTTGAGGAGAACGTCGAAGGGGCCGAAGGCGCGGCCGTAGATCGTAGGGGTGTCGTCCCCCTCTTGCAGGTACCGAACCACTTCGTCGAGAATTTCTGTGGCGTAGTCGCCGGTCTTCTTGTCTTTTGAGCTCTGAGACGTTAGAACGGAATACAGGTTCTCATAATCGACAAACATGGCCGCTCGGTCGGAGCGGGAGGTATTGCTTTGATTCATCATTACGTTTTACATTACTAACCGTGGGAATATAATTATGTCGTCGGCGGAGATTCTCCGTTGCCAAAACGAGATCAAACGGGCGAAATATATTGTGATGCTGAGCGGGGGGACCGTTACTCTGATTCGGCGTCGATTTCGAGAATCGACCGATGATGGTTTGTATACACACAAATGTCGGCGGCAATCGCGAGGCCTTTCTCGACAATGTCTCGGGCCGTTAGGTCGGTATCGTTCTGGAGAAAGGCACGGGTGGCTGCGAGGGCGTAGGAGCCGCCGGAGCCGATAGCGACGATGTTGTCGTCGGGTTCAATGACGTCGCCCGCCCCGCTGATGAGGAGCAGGCGCCGCGATGACGCCACGGCCAGGAGGGCTTCCAGCCGTCGGAGGTATTTATCGGTGCGCCAGTCCTTGGCAAGCTCAACCGCCGCACGGGTCACATTGCCTCCGTATTCCTGCAGCTTTTCCTCGAATCGCTCGAAGAGGGTAAATGCGTCCGCAGTCGATCCCGCGAAGCCGGCGAGAATTTCTCCGTCGTAGAGCGATCGGACCTTTTCCGCCTTGTGCTTCATCACCGTCTCGCCCATCGTCGCCTGGCCGTCGGAGCCAAGAGCAATTTTCCCGTTGTGTCGGATGCCGAGGACCGTCGTGGCGTGGGGAGAGGAATCGGGCTGGGCAGTCATGCGCACTCGTCTCGGAAACGGAATGCTGAGCGAATGCCTTTGCGGCTCAACCGCACGCAAAAGCGGACTAGAACATTACGATTCCGGAGACAGGGGGTTCGTCGTTGCTCGGTTTCTGACGAGAAATGACCCTTTTTTGTCAAAGTTTGTCCCGTCCCGTGGAATGCGGATCGACGTTGGAGGGACTTTCGAATTGGAACGGGATGAGAGGGGAGCGCGTCCGCTTTTGAATCATTCGATTGCAGCCGAATTGGGGGGGCGTCTAAGCGAGCCTGCCGGCGGTTTCGAACGGGACCGGTCCGCCTTATGAGGAGGCGAGAGCCTGCTTTTTCCCGCTTCCCATTCCAGGATTGCCTAGAGGGGGAGGCGGGCCAGGGCGTTGATGATGAAGTCCTGTGCAGAACGAGCCTGATCGCCCTCGGCGAGGTGGTGGTTGCAGAAGATCGAGAAGCCGATGGGGGTGTCTTCTTCGGAGGTCACGTATCCGCTGAGGCTGCTCGTATTCGACAGCGTGCCGGTCTTGGCCCGAACATTCGCGTGGGCGGGGGTGCTTCCCTGAAAGCGGTATTCGAGGGTGCCTTCTTCCCCGCCCTTCGGAAGGGAGTCGAAGAAGGCCGAACTCACGCGGGCGTCGGTGTGGAGCCACATGTACTGTAGCAGGCGGACGAGGGAGCGGGGACGAACGAGGTTTTGGCGGGAGAGGCCTGATCCGTCCACGAGCTGCACGCGGCTGGTGTCGATCTCCGCACGGTCGAGCGTCTTGCGCACGGCCTTGATGCCGAGCGGAGAGGAGCCCGGCTCCAGGTCCTCGTCGGTGTCGGGGGGCACCTCGACGGCCAGGGTGCGGAGGAGCTGTTCGGCGTAGAGGTTGCGGCTCTCGTGATTGAGCGTGCGGATGACTTGCGAAAGCGGAGACGAGGTGTACGAAGCGACGCGCTGGACGGTGGGAGCGTCGTACGCAGGCGCAAGGCCGGTCTCATCGAGGTCGACGGGGCGGCCGCCCACGGAGATGCCTTCTCGGAGAAGCACCTGTCGCAGCACGTGGGTGAAGTAGAGCGTCGGCTTACTGATGGTGATGGACTCTTTTTCGAGGCCGTTTGGGTGAACGCGAGTCTGGACGTGGATGGTGTTGGTTCCCATCAGGCGCTGGTACTCTTCGTCTTCCTCCTTGCGAAAGGGGACGGTATGTGATCGATTAACGACCTCGACGTAGTCGGTCTCGAAGGGCTCCCACGTGACCCGAGCCGGCTCCCCCGTTCGGCGACCTCGAACGCGGAGGTCGACCGTATTTTCGTTGAATACGAGACCTCCAATCTCGGCGGCGTATGCGTAGGTGATGTCGCTCCAGCTCCATCCTTGACCGAGGGGCGTATCGTCAAACCGACGGTCGTCACCCACGATGTTGCCGGCCACGTGGGTGATGCCCTGTGCGCGGAGCGAATCGGCCCATCGCCGAAAGACTTCCGTCGGATCCTTTCGTTGCCGGTAGCCGCCGATGGTGGGGTCGCCCGACCCGCGAACGATGAGGTTTCCCTTCAGCGTTCCATTTTCGACGGGGCCGTCTGCGTAGACGGTCGTTCGATAGCGGTAATCGGGGCTCAACTGCTCCAGCGCCGCCGCGCTCGTCAGAAGCTTGACGTTTGAGGCCGGGACGAAGTTGTGGTCGGCGTTTTTGGAGTACAGAACCGTTCCCGAGTGCAAATTCACGATGTGGATTCCCCAGAGCGCCCCGTCAAAGGTGTCCGTGCCGATGGTGTCGGCAATCGTCTGGGTCAGCTGTTCCGTCGCCGCTGTTTCCGAGTAGGGAGCCTGGGCGTGGATCGGTCCAGCCGAAAGAACGAGCAGGAGGACGGTCCACAGCACCGCGCGGCCAGGGGGGGGCGGCTGATCGAGGGGCATAGGGGGGCTATCCGATCGGGCGAGCTTCGAGTTGCTGACGGCTGGAATCGGGCTGACGGAGCATGACGAAGGCGTGGTCGATGTCGTCGAGCGACACAGCCGGTTGGAGGTAGATTAGCAGTTCACTGCGGCCGCGTCGCACCTCGACCGAGTCCACGGTGCCGATGGCGCGACCGGGGGGAAAAACGCCACTGTGTCCGCTCGTAACCACTCTCTGTCCGGGGGTCACGCGTTCGGTTTTGACGACGTGTTCGAGCAGGAGGCGGTTGTGCCGATCGCCGGGCCAGCGCACGATGCCCTCGGCCTGGAGTGGGAGAATGACGGCAGGGACGCGAAAGTCGGTATTGAGATAGGGTATCACGCGGGCGTATTGCTCGCTGACGAGTGTGACGGTGCCCACAATCCCGCTTTCGTGGAGAACCGGCATGTCCTTGGTCACCCCGTCCTTTCGCCCTACGTCAATTGTGAGGAGGTTTTCCTGCTGGTAGATATCCTTCGTTACGATGCGGGCGGCGCGGAGACCGGCGGAGCTCGTATCCTTCAGGTTGAGCAGGCGCTCGAGTTCCCGATTGCGCTGTCGGGCGGTACGGGTGCGGGCAACCTTGCTCGACAGTTCGATGTTGCGCCGACGAAGCTCCTCGTTTTCTTCGAGCACGCGGAGATACTGTCCCATCCAGGCAAAGCTGTTCTCGATCTGGGCCGTAATCGTCAGGCTCTGTGCCCGGAGCGCTCGGCTTAGCGCCCGATTTTTGGTGATCATTGTGGTAACGGACACGAGCAGCAAGCTGATCAGCAGGACCCATTCGAAAAGGGGAGACTTCAGGTCCATGGGTCGAACGGGACGGCAACTGAGAGCGACGGGAGTGCGCGACCGCGCAGCGTCTACAAACTAGGAAAAACGTCCGCCTACGTTAAAACGCGCTCATAATCCTCAAGGTTTTCCAGGACTTCGCCGGTGCCCCGGACCACCGCCGTAAGTGGATCCTCGGCGACGTACACGGGGAGCTCCACCCGGTCGCGCAGCATCTTGTCGATCCCTTCGAGCATGGCGCCGCCGCCGGTCATCATGATGCCGCGCTCCAGCACGTCGGCCCCCAGCTCCGGCGGTGTGCGCTCGAGGGCGCGAAGGACGGCGGCACTGATTTGATCGAGGTTGTCGTGGAGGGCCTCTCGGACGTTGACCGACGAGATGGTTCGCAGCTTGGGGATGCCACTCACAAGATCGCGCCCTTTGACCGACAGTTCGAGTTCGGTGTCGAGTTCAATGGCGCTCCCAATTTCGCATTTGATGCGCTCGGCGGTCCGCGACCCGATAAGGAGGTTGTGGTTGCGCTTAAAGTACTGCATGATGGCGTTGTCGAGCTCCGACCCCCCCACGCGCAACGATTCGTCAATGACGATCCCTGACAGGGCGATGACGGCAATTTCGGTGGTGCCGCCGCCGATGTCCACCACCATGTTGCCTACGGCTTCACTGATGTCGAGCCCAATGCCGATGGCGGCGGCCATCGGTTCGGACACGAGGCTCACCTGATTGGCCCCGGCGTGCTCCGCCGAGTCCCGCACGGCGCGCTTCTCGACCTCGGTAATGCCGCTGGGAACGCAGACCACCATGCTACGGATGGAGGTCAGCCAGTTTTTCTTGACTTTCTTCAGCAGGCCCTGAATCATCTGCTCGGCCACCTTGAAGTCGGCAATCACCCCGTCCTTAAGCGGCCAGATCGTCTCGATGTCCTTGTGGGTGCGCTCGTGCATCTGAAGGGCCTCGTAGCCAAGCTCTCGCACCTCCCGCGTGTCGTGGTCGACGGCGACGATGCTCGGCTCGTTGAGGACGATGCCTTCACCGCGAATGTAGACCAGCGTGTTGGCCGTCCCCAGGTCGATAGCCACGTCCTGTGAGAAGTTGAAAAACATCTATCCCGGGTCTGAGTGCTTAGGCGAGGATCGCACGAGGGTGAGCGGAGGGACGTGTGCCCATTTCACATTTACGTGCCAAATCGCGAGAGGATGCGGCGTCACGAGCCGTCCCTGGGCGGAAAACGAGCCGGCTGAGGCGATTAGGATTCAGGGGAGGATGGACGCCGCGAGCTGAGGAGCAGCCTCTGTTCATACTCGACGCGCCGGGGATCGTTACTGCGGATTGCAGTGAACGAACGCTGTCGAGCGAACGAATCACGACGACGCTGGCGGATTCGCGGAGATGAGTGGGCTACGTGCTGCGTCAGTGCCGGAAGTGCCGGCGGCCGGTGAACACCATCGCGACGTCGTGTGCGTCGGCGGCCTCGATGACTTCTTCGTCCCGGATCGAGCCGCCCGGCTGGATGGCAGCCTGGGCACCTTCCGCCGCGGCAGCTTCCAACCCGTCGGCAAATGGGAAGAACGCATCAGACGCTACCACGGAACCGGTCAGGTCAAGTTCCGATTTTGTTGCTTTTCGCACGGCCAGCTCTGAGGCGTCGATTCGACTCATCTGCCCGGCCCCGACGCCGAGCGTAGCCCGGTCCCGGGCGTAGACGATGGCATTGCTTTTCACGTGCTTCACCACGCGCCAGGCGAAGTCGAGGTCGGCGCGCTCGTCGTCGGTGGGAGCGCGGTCGGTCGACACGGTCCAGCGCGCCTCCGAATCGGGAGAGAGGGCCGGGTCCCGCGTTTGAAGAAGAAGGCCCCCCAGCACCGAACGGACGTCGAGCCGATCGGTCTCGCGGGCCGCGGCGACGTGTCGAATGATGCGTCGACGGTCGTTCTGCGCGAGGAAGTCGACGACCCCCGGTTCAAAGTCCGGGGCGATCACGATCTCGGTGAAGATCTCGTCGATGGCCTCGGCGGCGACGCGGTCCAGGGGGCGGTTGACGACGACGATGCCGCCGTAGGGCGATTGGCGATCCGTGGCAAAGGCCCGCTGCCAGGCGGCCTCGAGCGTCTCGGCCGTTGCGACGCCGCAGGGATTCGTGTGCTTGAGAATGGCACAGGTGGGGGCGAGGTCCCGAAATTCGTCTATCAGGGAGAGGGCGCCGCTCACGTCGAGCAGGTTGTTGAAGGAGAGGTCCTCGCCGTGGAGCTGGTCGAAGAATTGTCCCGGATGGCCGTAGAGGGCGCCGTCTTGATGAGGATTTTCTCCATACCGGAGGACCTGGGCCTGGGGACGGGACGTGCTGAATGGATTCGGAAGATCGTCGGTCGCGTCTGTTTCCGCAGAAGAGGAGGGGCCGTCGGCCAGGTACTGGTGAATGGCGCGGTCGTAGGCGGCGGTGTGGGCAAACGCCTCGGTGGCCAGGCTCCGGCGAGTGGGCGGAGACAGACGGCCCGCGTTCTGTTCGAGCTCCGATGCGACGGCGTCGTACGCCTCCGGCGACGTCACGACCCCCACCGACGCGTGGTTCTTGGCCGCGGCCCGGATCATGGTGGGGCCCCCGATGTCCACGTTTGCCATGGCCGCACCGCGGTCGGCCTCCGGATCCTGTGCGACCGACTCGAAGGGATACAGGTTGCAGACGACGAGGTCGATGGGGGCGTCGCCGCGGGCCTCGAGGGCCTCCATGTCGTCGGGATTTGAGCGCCGGGCGAGGAGGGCCGTATGGATGGAGGGATGTAGGGTCTTGACGCGGCCCTCTAGCACTTCGGGCATGCCGGTTACGTCCGCCACGTCCGCAACCGGAAGATCGGCCTCACGGAGCGTCTGGGCGGTGCCGCCGGTCGAGATGAGGTCAATGTTCAGGTCTACGAGGCGCCGAGCAAAGTCGACGATGCCCGTTTTGTCGTAGACGGAAAGGAGGGCACGGCGGACGGGGACGGAAGACGAGTCGGACATTAATTACGAACGAGGAAAAATCAGATTCACGAAGAAAAAGGGGGCGAGGTTGATCGGTCGTAGTGTTCGATCCGAGCGGTGCGGCCGTCGACGTGGACGCGATCTTCGGCGAAGAGGCGAAGGGCCTCGGGGTAGAGGCGGTGCTCTACGTCCTTAATCCGGTCGGCGAGGGTGGGAGGGGTATCGTCGGCGTAAACGGGCACCGGTTCCTGAAGCACGATGGGGCCATGGTCGTACTCCTCGTCCACGAGGTGCACAGTGACACCGCTCCAGTGCACGCCATGCTCAATGACTGCTTCGTGCACGTGCATGCCATACATGCCTTGTCCGCCGAAGGATGGGAGAAGAGCGGGATGAATGTTCGTCATGCGCCCCCGGTAGGCGTCGACCACGTTCGGGGGCACCTTAATCATGTATCCGGCGAGTGCGACGAAGGTTACGTCGTGGAAGTCCAGCACCTCAAGCAGGGCGCGGCTGAAGGACGCGGGATCGGCATGGTGCTCGGGCTCCACGACAGCGGTGGGCACGTCTGCTCGCTCGGCTCGGTCCAGGGCCCCGGTCTCGGCGGTGTTACTCACACAGCAGACCGGCTTTGCCGGAAGCGTGTCGCGGTCGATGGCATCGAGAAGGGCCTGGAAGTTGGTCCCCTCACCGGAAGCAAAGACAGCGAGTCGCATTGGGACCGAAGCGGCGGTTACAGGAACGAGGGAAGCTTGGAGCCGGGACACAACCGTCCACCACCAGATAAGGTGCGGATTCCAGGGTGCAAATGCCAGACGGACCGCTGTTGGCTCTGCGAAATTGACGTGCAGATCCCACTTGCGTCTCGTAAACGAATGAGCGTCTGCTTGGCGGATTGTCTGAGGCCATCCCAAGAGTACTCGGTCGTGGCCATCTGGATGGCCTTGCTCCCAGCGCTTCGCTCGGATGATTCCCCCTCAAAAGAATTGCTTGAGACTGTGCTAAACGACAGAAGTCCGGCCCCCCACCAGGAGCCGGACTTCGAGAGAAGTGTCTTACTCCGAAATGCACGTGAATAGACACGTGCGAGTCGAAAACATAACCTGCTATTCTGA
>CAZSBW010000040.1:0-13662 GCA_964604815.1 uncultured Salinivenus sp.
GAGCATCTTCCCACTACTTCCCTTCCGCCGTGATGCGTGAAGACGTGATGCGTAAAGAAAACGGCGTCTCACAGCTCACGCTTCGCGCATCACTTCTCACACACTGCACTCCGACTCACGCAGTACGCCTTCCTCGTCGTTCAGAAAAATGCGGTTGACGAAATACGAGGACGGCCCGCGGCGGCTATCCATCGTCGCGCTGCGGCGCCAGCAGGTAGAGGACGGCCATCCGCAGGGCGACCCCGTTGGTCACCTGGCTCAGGATGATGGCCCGCTCGTGGTCGACCACCTCGTCGGCCAGCTCGATGCCCCGGTTCACCGGCCCCGGGTGCATGATGAGCAGGTCGGGGTGGCGGCGCAGGTGGTCGGGGGTGATGCCGTACTGCTGGTGGTACTCGCGCGTGCTGGGGAAGAGGCCCTCGTCCTGCCGCTCCATCTGGATGCGGAGGGCCATCGCAATATCACAGCCGTCCAGGGCCTCCCCAAGCCGGGTCGTGGTGCGCACGTCCATCGCCGCCTCCATCTCCACCGGCAGCATGGTGGCGGGGCCGCAGAGCGTAACGTTCGCCCCGAGCGTGGTGAGCGCCTGCACGTTGGAGCGGGCGACGCGGCTGTGCGTGATGTCGCCGATGATGGAGACGTTCAGGCCGTCGAACGTGTCAAAGTGCTCCCGCATCGTGAGCACGTCGAGCAGGGCCTGGGTGGGATGGGCGTGGGCGCCGTCCCCCGCGTTCAGGATGACGCTGTCGGTGCAGCGGGCCAGGAAGTGGGGCGCGCCGGGCGAGGAGTGGCGCAGCACCACCACGTCCACCTTCATCGCCTCCACGTTGCGGGCCGTGTCCTTGAGCGTCTCCCCTTTTTTGACCGACGAGCCGGACTTCGAGAGGCTCACCGTTTCGGCCGAAAGGCGCCCGGCGGCCAGGCCGAACGAGAGCTTCGTGCGCGTCGAGGGCTCGAAGAAGAGGCTGGCGACGGTGGTGCCCTGCAGGGTGGGCACCTGTCGAATGGGGCGGTCCAGCACGGCCCGAAGCTCCTGCGCCGTGTCGAGGATGTGGAGGAGCTCCTCGGCGCTGTAGGTGGAGAGGTCGAGCAGGTGGCGGTGCCGGAGGGGCGAGTCCGTGTCGGCAGAACGAGCGTCGGGCGATTCAGCCATGGGCAGGTCCGGTTGGCGGACGAAGGCGAGCGGAACGGCGTGACGAATGAGGGCTCATCGGGGGGGAGCGTTCTCGTCGTCCGAGGGCGCTTGTACGAGCCACACCCCATCCTCCTCGTCAATCTCGTCGACCCCCACGCGCACCGCCTCGTTGGGAAGGGTGGGCACCTCCCGGCCCACGACGTCGGTGGCAATGGGGAGCTCGCGGTGACCGCGGTCGATGATGACGAGGAAACGGACGGAGGCGGGGCGGCCCAGATCCATCAGGGCGTCGAGCGCCGCGCGGCCCGTGCGGCCCGTAAACACCACGTCGTCGACGAGCACAAGGTGGCGCCCCGACACGTTGAATGGAATGTGAGTCTCCTGTACGTTGGGCTGCTCCAGCCGCATCCGTACGTCGTCGCGATACATGGTGACGTCGAGCACGCCGACGGGCAGATCGACCCCCTCCTGCGCCTCGATCCGGCGCTGCAGGCGGCGGGCCAGGTACACGCCGCGCGTCTGCATGCCTATAATCGCGAACTGGTCCGCGGGCGCCTCGGCATCCGGATCTACGAACTCCAGGATCTGCTGCGCCATGCGGTCGAGCGTTCGCGACAGGTCGCGGGCCGTCATGAGCTGGGCCTTAATGCGGTCCTCGGGCTCCATGTGATCGATGTGGATTGGTGAGGGACGGGGACAAATTGGGGGGCAGTCCCAGTCGGTGTCCGTCGATATGCACAAGGAACCGAACACGACAGAAACTTTCTAGCGGGGCTGGCAGTGCGGGTTGCACTGGGCAACGGGGAAAAGCCCTGGTACCCCCTCCTCACGGCTTGCCCGAGTGGTGTGTGAGTGTGGGGGTATGGAAGTTTGTGCGTGTCGTTTTCTCGACAATATGTCCATGCCCCGCACACCCACCCTCACATACGCCCACACTGAACACGGGAGGTAAAATCGACTCGCTTCGACAAGGCAGTCTTTTTTCTCCCGCCACACACGCCAGCAGCCATGCCCGATTCCGACGACGCTCTTCGCTACCTCGACCCCGTCGCCGTTTCGAAGCTCACCACGATGGAGCTGCGGGCCCGGCTCATCGTCGAGGGCTTCATCACCGGCCTCCACCGGAGCCCCTACCACGGCTTCTCCGTCGAGTTTGCCGAGCATCGTCCGTACAACCCGGGCGACGAGCTCCGGCACGTCGACTGGAAGGTCTACGCCAAGACGGATCGCTTCTACGTGAAGCAGTACGAGGAGGAGACGAACCTGCGGCACTACGTGGTGCTCGACACCTCTCCGTCGATGCGGTACCGGGGCGAGGCCGAGCTTTCGAAGCTCGAATACGGCTCCTACCTCGCCGCCGCCCTCCACAACCTGATGCTCCGACAGCGCGACGCCACCGGGCTCATCGGCTTCGACGAAACAGTGCACACGATGCGGCCCCCGAAGGCCACCCCCGGCTACCTGCGCCAGCTGCTGGCCGCCCTGGAGCAGATGGGAGACCAGGACCCGGAGGAGCGTCGCACCAGTGCGGCTGCCGCCCTCGACGAAGTGGCCGAACGGATCGCACGGCGGTCGCTGGTGGTCGTCATCACCGACCTCTTCGAAAACGTCGCCGCGCACGACGACCTACTGAAGGCCCTGCGCCACCTGCGTCACCGCGGGCACGAGGTCATCGTCTTCCACGTGCTGGAAGGGCAGACGGAGCGCCGGTTCAACTTTCCCGACCGCCCTATGCTCTTCCGCGACGTGGAGACCGGCGAGGAAATCTCCCTCCAGCCCTCTCAGCTCCGCGAACACTACGAGGAAGCCGTCGAGCACTTCACCGACACCTTCCGGCGCAGCTGCCTGGAGCACGACATCGACTTTGCGGAGCTTGACACCAACGAGGCCTACGACACGGCCCTCATGGCGTATCTCAACAAACGCTCCCGACTGGTATAGCCGAGGCAGTGAGGCGAGTTCGGCGCGCGAACCGTCCACGTCGGCCGCAGAGCCTCTTATTCCTCTCGGGCCTCGTCGAGCGGAAGCGTGCATCGCACGAGGGTACCGTCCCCCTCGGCGGACTCGACCGTGAGGGAAGCGCCAATGAGGTTGCTGCGGTAGTCCATGGTCCGCAGCCCCAATCCTTTTTCCTCGCCGAGATCATCCGGAATGCCCTTTCCGTCGTCGCGGACGCGCATCGCGAGGACCCCTCCTTCCTGCTGGAGCCCCATCCGCACCTCGTCGGCCTCGGCGTGCTGCTCGGCGTTGACGAGAGCCTCGTGGGCAATGCGATAGAAGTGCGTCGCCGTCTCCTCGTTCGCTGGGAGCGCCTCCTCCCGGTCGCCCTCAAAGATGCACCGCAGGCCCGTGAGCTCTTCCTGCTCCCGACAGAGGTTTTTCAACGCCGCCGCCAGGTGCTCTTCCTGCAGCGCCACCGGGACGAGAGCGTGGGAGAGGGTGCGCGCCTGGTCGGCCCCCTCGCGAGCCATGTCCTCAACCTCACTGAGGGTCTCTTTGATCTCCGCGTCCTCCTTCTCACTGAGCTGGCTCTTGAGATTGCCGACCTTTATGGTGAGCGCCGCCAAATCGGAACTGAGAATGTCGTGCAGGTCCTGTCCAATCTCTCGGCGAACCCGCTCGGTCGTGTTGACGAGCTCGCGCTCCAGCCGCCGGCGCTCCGTAATCTCGACGAACGTGAGAACCACCCCCTCAACGTCCCCCTGGACGGTGCGGTAGGGACGAAGACGAGCGAGAAACCACCGATCCCCGTCCATGTGGACTTCTCGTTCGATCGTGGTTTCGTCTCGTAGGACGGTACGGGCGTGGTCCAGAAGATCGTCGTACTCAAATTGCTGGGTAAAGTCGGTGAGCGGGCGCCCAACGTCCCCCTCTCGAATGCCGAAAAGCTCCGTCACACGCGGCGTGAAGCGAAGAATGGTGAACTCCCGATCCAGGAACAGCGTCGCAATCTCCGTAGCGGCCATCAGGTTCTCGATGGCGCTGTTGGCCTCGCGCACCTCTTCGATTTTGGCCTTCAAATCCTGATTCGTTGCCTTTAGCTCCTGGTTGGTCGTCTTCAGCTCCTCGTTGACCGACTGTATCTCCTCCTTGCTCGTTTCGAGCTCTTCGTTCTTGGCCTGCAACTCCTCATTCATCGAGAGCAGTTCTTCGTTGGCCGTTTCCATCTCCTCGGTAGCGGCCTCGTACTCCTCGTTGGTGGTCTGGAGCTGCTCCTGCGTGCGCTCGAGCTCGGCGCGAAGCTCGCCCTCCCGGTCCGTTCGGGCTTCGGCGTCGGTCTCTTCGCTTGTCGGCCCCGGACGCTCCTGAAAACGAACCTGCACGTAGCGACGGTCCTGCCTATCGACCGGGCGGGCGATGAGGGTCACCTGATGAGGATCGCCGTCAATGGAGATGCTCAGATCGCGGCTTCGGGTTGGTTCCCCCTCCTCGAACGCCTGGTGCAGCACGCTTCGAAGCGGCGACCGAAGCTCTTTTCCAACCGAGTCGAGGAGCTCGTGCGAGGGCGATCCGCCCTCGTACTGGAGATAGCGGTTCGCCCGGTCGGAGAGGTGAATGATCTCGTGCTGCTGGTCAACCAGCACGCTGGCCACCTCCTGTCGGAGCAGGCGGTCGTGAAGCGCCTCCAGGTCGTCGTCTCGCTGGTCGGGCACCGCCCCCTCCCCCTCTCGTTGCGGGCCCTCGAAGGGACTTCCTTCCACGTCTGTCCATTGCCCGGGACGCACGGGAATGCGGTTTTGCTTGTTCGTCGGTAAGCGGCGCGCCTGCAGAATGTTGTTCGATTTGTCGACGGGCGAGAACAGATCGCCGGACTGCTGAGTCGCTTCGGAACGCCCCAGCAACAGATAGCCGGACTCGCGAAGCCCGTAGTGCAATAGCTTGAAGACGTGCTCCTGCAGTTCCGAACCGAGGTAAATCAGGAGATTGCGGCAACTGACAAGGTCCAGATCCGAAAAGGGCGGGTCGTCCAGCAAATTGTGCTTTGCAAAGAGAACCGTTTCCCGAAGATGGTGGTTGACACGGTAAAAATCACCGTCCCCGTGGAAAAATCGATGCAGTCGCTCGTCGGAGAGGTCCGCCTGGATCGCCTTGGGGTAGCGTCCCTCCCGCCCGAACGCCAGGGCATCCTCATCGACGTCCGTCGCGAAGACCTGCAGGCCCGGCGGCGCATCGAGGGTGGTGGCGTGCTCGATCAACTGCATCGCCACCGAATAGGCCTCTTCGCCGGTCGCGCAGCCCGGCACCCAAACCCGCACCTGATCGCTCGCGTCCCGCTCCTCGAACAGCGCCGGGATGATCGCCTCGTCGAGCGCCTCGAACGCCTCTGGGTCCCGAAAGAAGCTCGTCACGCTGATCAGAAGGTCCTTCTTCAACGCCCGCGTCTCGTCCTCGTCCTTCCGCAGGAGCTGGAGGTACTCCGCCAGGTTCGGAATCGATCGAAGTCGCATTCGGCGTTCCAGACGGCGGAGGACCGTCGAGCGCTTGTAGCCGGAGAAGTCGTGTCCCGTGACCGTGTAGAGCTCGGTGAAAATCTTCGCCAGCGTGTCTCGCGCCTCCGTGCCGAGCGCCTCTTCCTTTTCCGGCAGGTGGAGGCTGCCGGCCCGATCGCGGTACTGGGCGAGCTTCTCGGCAAGCCGGCCGCTGGGCAGCGTCAGGTCGATGAGGCCCGTCGAGAGCGCGCTCGTCGGCATGTCCTCGTACTCGGCCTCCTCCGGAGACTGGACCATCGCCACCCCGCCCGCTTCCTTGATGGCCCGAAGCCCGAGGGTCCCGTCGGTGCCGGTGCCGGAGAGCACAATGCCGGCCGCGTTTGCCCCCTGGTCGGCGGCCAGCGAACGAAAGAACTGGTCGATCGACGTGGCCTCGTGCGGAGTAGTTGTCTCCGTGACCGACAGCGTCCCCTCCTCGATTTCGAGGCGTTCTCCCGGCGTGATCACGTACACGTGACCGCCCGCAATCTCGGCCCCATCCCGGGCTTCCTCCACGACCAACTCGGTTTCCTGCTGCAAAATGGTCGTCAGGTTGCTCTCAAAGTCGGGGGACAGGTGAAGGATCACGACGAAGGCCATTCCCCCCTCCGACGACGCCTCCTCGGCGGAGAGATGGGCGAAAAACTGGCGGAGCGCATCGACGCCCCCAGCCGAGGCCCCAATGCCGACGATGGGCATGGTGGAGGAGTTGGAACTGGACATCATGGATGCGTTGCGGGAAGCGAAAAACGAGCGACTGAGGAGACATTCCCGTTCGTCACGATCGCTCCACGAAAAAGCACTCCAACCATCGCCCCGGAGCGCCGCGGATTGTGTGCAATCCCCAGCGATAACGGCTTTGGACTTTCCTGTAACGCTGTGCGTCCAAACAGACCCGGTGAGAAAAAGTTTTCGCCGCGCCGGTCTCGACGACGGGATTTTTGCCCCTTCGCGAACGCACAGGGATGCGCGGAGGACGCACGATGGCGGTGGACCGCCCGTTCGTTCCGATCTGTGCAAAAGTATCTAAACATTTTTCTGTCCGAGCGGAGGAGCATGCACCATCTTGACAGAACTGGCATTTACACCGATCCCGTTTTGGAATCGCAAAACACCGCGCTGCACGCGGGCAGAACCTGAGACGGAAGATCGGTCCCTCAATTTCAGAAGATGGTGGGGAGGGCACCACTCGAAATCGGCCCCGGTCATCTAGACCGATCCGCAGGCTCATCCTTCTGCATTGGTATGACGGACCGTCCCGACACATCGCCGCCCGACTACTACGCACGGCTTGAGGTACGGCCTTCCGCCTCAACCGACGAGATCCGGGCGGCCTACCGCGAGAAGGCCCGCGGAACCCATCCGGACCGCAACCCCGACGACCCGCAGGCCGCCGAGCGCTTTCGGAAGATAAAAGAGGCCTATCAGGTCCTCCGCGACCCGGAGCGCCGCGCCCGATACGACGACACGCGGGCGGCTCGCCGGCGGGTGCCGGACGGCCTCACCATCAACCAGCAGGCGCCGGCCGGGTGCGGCGGCTACATTTGGCGAGTGCTGGCCGGGATGGTGGCGTTTGGGCTCTTCCTCGTGCTCGAAGCGATGGACGTGTGGGCCTCGTCCAACATCTGGACGCTCACCCTGGCGGTGGGGGCCGCGTCGCTCGCGGCCGGCGGCATCGCGATGCTCGTGGCGTGGCAGTTCCCCGACGAGGCGACCGACGTGATGGTGCGACTCACCTCGTCGCAGGCGACGATGCGGGCGGACGGGCACACCACCTTTCAGTTCGACTGGGCCAGCGTGGACGCCGTGCGCCTCCGCGACGACGGTTGGACGCTGGAACTGGTCGTGCCCCGAACCGCGACCGAAGCGCTGCGTCCGGTGCCCCCGGTGCTTACCACCGTCGAGCGTCGGAGCGATCAGTCGACCCTTCAGCTCGACCTGTCGGACACCGACGTTCCGCGCGACGTGCTGCTGTCGTTCCTCCGCACCACCGACGCGATCCCTTTTCCTGCTCCTGAGGATCCCCGAGCGCGGACCAACGCCGTCGATTAGGAAAGGCTGAATTGAACGAGAGACGAACAGGCGTCCCGCACAAGCCGTATTGGGGACCGGAGATGCCAGGTCGCCGGGCTCTCCGGCCGCGCTGAGCCCCTCATCCGACCCGTCTATTCAATGGGAGAAGGCTCCATTCCATCTGACAAAACCAAGGGACAAATCGAAGCGGGGGTGACCGAAGCAATCACGCAGTTTGAGCGGGAGTACCTGGGGCGCGGGCCGAAGGAGGCCAACTCCTTTGTCGTCGAAAACCTCGTCGTGGTGAAGCTGCAGGGCATCCTGGGGCCGGCCGAGCGCCGGCTCAGCCACGAGGAGGGCGGCGTCGAGCTCATCAAAAAGATGCGGAGACGGGTGATCGAGAGTTGCAGCGGGGACCTCTCCGGGCTCGTTCGGGAGCAAACGGGCATCGAGGTCGTGAGCATGCACTCTGACATCAGCGCCCGGACGGGGGAGCGCGTCTTCGTCTTCACCCTTGACGAGGATCTGGAAGCGGCTCTGGAAAACCGGTAAATACGAGTCTTGAACTTTCGGTAAGGGTGACTGGTCACTCTTGCCCTCAATCGGAGCGAGCACTATATTAGCGACTGCTGTTGAGACGGAGCGCCGCCTCGGCGAGCCGAATCTGCAGCCACATACTGCCCCGGCACGCAAGCCGCGTACACGCTCGTGCCGATCCTAGATCGGCTCAATCACAGATCGGCCCGATCACAGATAGATCGGCACGAGCGGGTGCAACGACTGTAGGCCGACATTCAGTGCCACAATGGCACTGCGTGTCGGCCTTTTTTGTCGTCAAACGTGGCTGGACCGGAGCGCCTCCAACGGGGAGGACCCGCACTCACCGCCATCCTGCCAAACCGATCCGTATCGACCGTATGCCGACTGTTCTGACGCGCCTGACGTGGCTGCTCTTCGCGTGCAGTCTCGGGGTTCTCGTCTGGACTCCGACGACGGAGTGGGCGTGGGAGCCGGTGCTACACGTAGATGGTCTCACGCGGGTCATGGCTGCCGTCACGACCTTCGTGAGCGGCATCGTCCACAGCTTCTCGCGCCGCTATATGGCCGGGGCGAAGCACCTGGACCGCTTCTTCGCCCGCCTCTTCGGCCTCACGCTCATCGTGCTGCTGCTGACGGCGGCCAATCACCTCGTCCTGTTCGCCCTCACCTGGGCGGTGATGGGCTGGGTGCTGGCCGACCTGATTGGGCACGTGCAGGGATGGCCGCAGGCCCGAGCGGCCTCGCGACACGCCCGACGGTTTTTCCTGAGCGGGAGCGCGCTCCTGGCCGGGGCGCTCGGACTGTTGGGCGTGCAGGCGGGCACGTGGACGATTGACGGCGTGCTCGGGGCCGTCGGCGTGCTCTCGACGCCGGTCGTGGCCGTCGCCGCGAGCCTGCTCCTTCTGGCCGCAATGATTCAGTCGGCCCTCGTGCCGTTCCACCGCTGGCTGCTGTCGTCCATGACGGCGCCCACGCCGGTGTCGGCCTTCATGCATGCGGGACTGGTGAATGCGGGCGGCGTCCTGCTTGCCCGGTTCGCGCCGGTCGTGTTTGAGCTCTCGGCGGTGATGCTGGGCATCGTCGTCGTTGGAGGACTGAGCGCGCTGGTGGGGCAGGCCTGGATGCTCGTCCAGACCGACGTCAAGCGGCAGCTCGGAGCCTCGACGGTGGCGCAGATGGGGTTCATGGTGCTGCAGGGCGGCCTCGGCTTCGTGCCCGCCGCCATCACGCATCTCCTCCTGCACGGCTTCTACAAGGCGTACCTCTTCCTCGCCTCCGGCTCGGTGGTGGAGCACACCCAGCCCGAGCCGAGCGACCGGCCCGGGGCCTCGCTCCTCAGCGGCCTCGTGACCCTGGGGACTGCAGTCGCGGGCGGCGCGCTCTTCGCCATGCTCACCGGCAAATCGCTGACGGCGCTCAACAGCGGCACGGTCCTCACGGTCTTC
Source organism: uncultured Salinivenus sp. (assembly GCA_964604815.1). Taxonomy (GTDB): domain Bacteria; phylum Bacteroidota; class Rhodothermia; order Rhodothermales; family Salinibacteraceae; genus Salinibacter. Next base: position 9,603 of record CAZSBW010000040.1, read on the forward strand.
GTCGTGATTGCCGTGCTGCATGCCACCCAGTCGCTCGTGCGGCGGGCGTCGCTCTCCGCCCCGGTGCGCCTGTGGGTCGTGCCTACTGTCCTGCTTCCCGCCGTCGGGCTGTACGCAGCGGTCTACAACGGCGTGACGGCGCTCCTCGTCGGCACCCTGCCGATGGCCGTGGCGCCCACCCCGCTCACCTTGCTGCACTGGGGGCTCCTCGCGATCTTCGTCCTCGCGTACGTCGCCGTCGAGATGGGCTGGCACCGAGCCAGCACCCGCCTCTACGTGACGCTCCTCAACACCTCCCAGCCCGTGCCGACGACCCTCTTACACAACCGCGAACAGTACAATGCCTATTAATCGCTCCGCTCTCCGGGCCCACATCGAAAACGCGGCCGAGCACATTGGGCCGCTCTGGCCGCTCCAAACGTTCAACGCGGCCAACCCGCTCATGGGCTTCGAGGACCAGCCCTTCGACCGGGCCGTTCAGCAAGCCGAGCAGCTGTTTGGGGGACGCGGCTACCCGAGCACGAACGTGTTTCGGCAGGCGTGGGAAAACGGGGAGATCGACCCGGGCGTTCTCACAGACCGGCTCGCCGAGCACGGCATCACGCAGCGGCCGGAGGTCTTACTGGATCGGATGGAAAACGACGAGGGAGAGCATCGGCCCTCCCCGCCCACCGATCACGCCCTCAACCGCGTGATGGCGAAGTGGCTGGCGGCCTTCCTGGACCAGGGACAGGCCAACTGGCCCATGCCCAACCGCGAAGACGGCTTTTACGAGGCGTGGCGCACGGTGGCCCCCTACGACGGCTCCGTGCCCGACATTGCCAGTCCCTCCGACCTTCCCGCCTCCCCGGTCGATGCGTTCGACGAGGTGATGGCCGGGTACCCCGAAGAGCAGTGGGAGTCGATTTTCGCCCACCACCTCGCCGCTCTCCCCGGGTGGACCGGCTTCATCAAGTGGCGCGCCCGCCGGGCCAGCACGCCCTGGCAGGCGGCCCACCCCATCACGCTGGTCGACTACCTGGCGGTGCGCCTGACGCTCGCGACCCGCATGGGCCACGCCATCGCCCCCAAGCGGACCGACGAGCTGCCCGTCAATGGCACGGATCGTCCCTTTCTTCCTCGCCTCTGGCTGCAGGCCTGGGAGGACACCTATCGGTCACGCCTCCTGGACGATCTCCGTCAGGCTCCGCCATCGGAGTCGGGTGGAACGGCTTCGGGGCGGCCGGACGCCCAGCTGGTGTTTTGTATCGACACGCGGTCGGAGGTCATTCGACGCCACGTCGAAGAGCAGGGCAACTACGAAACGCACGGCTACGCCGGATTCTTCGGCGTCCCCATTCAGCACCAGTCCTACAATTCCGAGGAACGGGTCAAGTCCTGCCCGCCCATCGTCGACCCGAAGCACCGGATTGCCGAGCGGCCCGCCGACCGTCACCAGGAACAGGCCGACCGCTACGACTGGTGGACGCGGCTGGAGCGGGCCGGGCACAGGCTTCTGAAGACACTCAAGAAAAACGTGGCTGCGGCCTTCGGCTTCGTGGAGGGGAGCGGCGGGTTCTTCGGGGGCGCGATGGCCGTCCGGACGCTCCTTCCGTCCGGCCTCTTTCGCCTTGAGCAGGCGGTGGCGGATCGCCTTCCCGGCCCGAACGCGTTTTGCGAGCCCACCGTCGACCGGGCTGCGGTCGACCCGGATGACTCCGATGGACTGCCGGGGGGGCTCTCGCACGAGGCGAAGGTGCTCTACGCCGAGGCCGCGTTCCGACTGATGGGCTGGACCGAATTTGCCCCCATCGTAGTCTTCACGGGGCACGGCAGCCAGACGCCGAACAATCCGTACAAGTCGAGCCTGGACTGCGGTGCCTGTGCCGGCAATCCGGGCGGCCCGAACGCCCGGGTGCTCACGGCCATTTGCAACGACGAGGCCGTGCGGGAGGATCTGCGGGAGCGCGGGATCGACATTCCGAAAGACACCGTGTTTCTCGCGGGACAGCACAACACCACGACGGACGAGATCCGGCTCTTCGTGGACGAGGAGGACCCGCCCGTCTCCCCCGACGCCCTCAACCAGTTGCGCGAGGACCTGCGCGCGGCCCAGGCCGACGCCACCGCCGAGCGCGTGGAGGCAATGAACGCGACGGTCGATGCGGGGCGCCCGGCCGCCTCTGTGCGCGAGATGGAGCGCCGCGCCGCCGACTGGGCGGAGACGCGCCCGGAGTGGGGGCTGGCCGGAAATGCCTCCTTCATCGTCGGGCCCCGCGACCTGACTCGCACTCTCGACCTCGACGGACGCACGTTCCTGCACTCCTACGACTGGTCGATGGACGAGGACGGCACGGCCCTGGAGAACATCATGACCGGACCGCTGGTGGTAGGGGAATGGATCAGCACGCAGTACTACTTCTCGACCGTCGACAATGCGGCCTACGGCAGTGGGTCGAAGGTGACGCAGAACGTAGTGGGCAAAGTCGGGGTCGTGCAGGGCAACGGCGGCGACCTCATGACCGGCCTGCCGCTGCAGTCCCTCAAGGCCGACGACGAGACCGTCATGCATCGTCCTCTCCGCCTCACGGCCGTGATTCACGCCCCCGTCGACCGCGTCGACACCATCCTCCAGCGTCACGCCGATCTCGCCGAACTTTTCGACAACGAGTGGATGCACCTCACGGTGATGGACCCGAAACAGGACAACGCGTTTGTGCGCTACGAGCCGGGGGGCACGTGGGCATCTGACGCGTCCACCGCTCCGTCTTCGGAATCGGAGCAGCCGGTGCCCGCGGGCGCTTCCTCCTGATCGTGCCCCGACAATCGACCCTTGCTCGCAGATCGGACTTGAGCGGTATTCGGAGCAGACCGGAAGATGCACGTACGCCCAGGATGCACGAGTGCGCCACGTCTACACATTTCGGGCACGATTGGAGGATCCACGGCAGATGAGCCGTCCTCTCCCGGTTCAGGTTTCAAGACACGAGTGCCCTCACACCCTATCGATCCAACACCCGAAACGAGACCCGACGCAGCCATGACCGACAGCACGACCAACGAGGAAACGCAGCACACCCTCCATCCCGTCAAGAAAATCGAAATCATCGTCCGCGGCGAGAAGGAACCCTTCGTCCGCGATCTCCTCGACGAGTCCGGCGTAAGCGGATACACCATTCACCACAACGTGACCGGCCGCGGCGAGCACGGCTTTCACGAAGGGCGCCTGCTCTTCAACGATCGCGACAGCCTGGTCATGTTCTTTGCCGTAACGGGCGAGGAGACGATCCAGACCCTCGTGGACGGGCTGACGCCGCTTTTCGAGAAAAGCTCCGGCGTCATGTTCGTCTCCGACACGAGCGTGGTGCGCCTCAACAAATTCATTCCGGAGGAATAGGGAGTCGGGGGCTCGCCCGACGCATCGTCCGGATGCTCCTATTTTCTTCTGTCAAGGGTCTCGGCGTGCTTGCCGTTACGTCAGTGCACGAGCAATCCGCTGCGCCGTGTCGGCAAAGGGGCGGAAAGACCAGTCGAGTTCAGTTTGGGCCCGTGTGTTGTCGTAGCGATAGGTCATCGAGGCCGTGCGGGCGGTGGAGCGCGTGAGCACCGGACGGGTGCGGGCAATGAACGCGACCGCCTCGGACAAAACGGCCCCGGTTTTCAAAAGAAACGGGGGGACCGTGTACGACGGCGGCTGCACGTCGAAGGCCTGGGCGAGGGTTTCAGCGATGCGCTTCCAGGACAGATTCTCGCCCCCGAGAAAGTACCGGCGGCCCGATTCTCCGTGACGCATGGCCGATCGGTGTCCGGCCGCCACGTCCTTTACGTCCACGACGTTCGTTCCGCCCGGCGGCACCGCCGGCAGCCACCCCCTCCGCACAGCGTCGACGATGCGGCGCGTGTTGGTGTCCGGCCCGCCCACGCCGAACACGAGCGACGGATTGACGATGACCGCGTCAAGCCCTTCGGCGACGCCCCGATGCACTTCGAGCTCGGCCCGTCGCTTGGAGCGAGCGTAGGCCGATCGGTGGGGGGCATCACGCCAATTCGTCGTTTCGTCGATGGGCGCCTCCGCGTCGGA
>CAZSBW010000040.1:13672-13966 GCA_964604815.1 uncultured Salinivenus sp.
GGACGGGCGCCCGAACGCCGCCATGCTGGAGGTGTGCACGACACGGTCGACGTTGGCCTCCAGGGCCGCGTTGACGACGTTGGCCGTGCCGTCTACATTGACGCGACGGAGGGCCTCGCGGTCTCGCCGGGCAAAGCTCACTTTGGCCGCCACGTGGTAGACCCGATCCACGTCCGCCATTGCGTCGTAGAGACTCCGAGCGTGCGTCACGTCGCCCACCGCGTGCTCCACGTCCTCGGCCACGTCCCCGAGCAAATCTAGAGAAGAGGTCTCGCGGCGGAAGATGCGCACGTC